>JABIDL010000033.1 GCA_018651745.1 Candidatus Neomarinimicrobiota bacterium
AGCGGGTTGCTAATCATGGCAAAATGTGCGCGATACAACAAGGCGTAGCCGTCAATGAGAAAAAGACGTTTTCTTTCTGGTTTTTTAGTAGACATGAAGCGTGAAGTTTACGACGGAATTTGCCGAAGGTGAACAGGCAAATCATCAGCATAGCCAAACATTATTTCACTACCTTTTGTCTCTGCCCGTATAACTTGTTTATTCTGGACAGAGCCGGATTTAATACGTATAAATTAAATTAACGAACAGATTCCGGTCGGCGCCTGGCCAGTAAGATCCCCAAGATTCGCCATGCGTAATAACTAGATCATCCAAAGCATTATTTAATCTTATTTGAATATCCAGCGGACCTCTATTCATGTTAACCCCAATATTCATTATATGATATTGTGCCATTGCACTTGTTTCAGTATTCAAATCATCCACAAATCGTTTTCCGACAAGTTGCCCGTGTATAAATGCTTCCACCGATAAAAGCGGACGAAAAAACAATGTTGCATTCGCCAGATAATCAGGATTATTCGGCAAAGTGTTTCCCTTTAATTCACTTCCGTTATCGGAAAATTCATGTCGTGAAACTGTAAAATTCCCTTTAAATTTTATGGATTTAGTTGCCTTCCATCCAAAATCAAATTCCAAACCTTTTCGCATAACTTTCGGGACAGTAGTATAGTCATATGTACCTTCTTCTTCTGAACTTATTTTTCTGAGTATTTCATCTTCTAAATCCATCCAATACGCATTGCAAGATGCATACAAAAATTCGGTAGTGTAATTCGCCCCAAATTCAAAATCAGACACAATCTCCGGATATGCACCTTTTATTTCGAATGACCATTCATCCGGATTGATTATTTGAGCGTCTGCCGGTTCTTTCCTGGTTTGACCAACACTTGCAAACATTGAAAAATCATTGTTGAAGGAATATACACCACCAAATTTCGGATTCACAAAAACCCAATTCGCGGATAGCTGATGCCCTTTTGCATGTCCGATTTTATCTTGATCTATATTCCATCCATGATTTACCAACTGAACATCTGCAGATAAAATGAGTTCGTCCGTCAACTGATAATGGTAATACACAAATCCAGTAAAGGATATTTTTTTTCCGGTATAATCGTAATACTGATACGACCCCACATCGTTCAAAAGCGAATGACTAAAATCCGAAATTTCCCCATAATGATTTCCGCTGTAATATCGTATTTCTCCGCCAATGTCCAACCGATACCACTCAGATTGCTTCGTCCATTGCGGAACGAAACCCACATATCGATTTACCAACCATTTTCGGCGCAATAAATTAGTTGTGGTGTCCGCATAGGATGAATCTGTAATTGCATCAAGATTGTAATTATAAAATGAGACGTCGGATTTATTGGCTTCATAATAACCACTGCCCAAAACTAAATAGAATGTGTTATGAAATACAGATTCATTTTGAAGTCTAAACCGCGAATTCAGTGCATAAATTTGCTGTAGAAAATCATCTGTGAATGCTTTACCTCCTAATCTACGTTTTTCTCTGTCAAAAATGTCGTCCCCATATACTCCGTCCCATAATAAATCTGTATTTTCGTATCCAATTAACCCTGTGAATTTATGGGAAACATTTCGATCGCTAAATTCAGCGCTAAGCGATAACGCACGCTGAGTAGATGAATGATCCTCTCGGTAGCCATCTGAAGTAATGTGTGACAATCGTCCGGAAAATGCCCAGTTTTCACCAAATCGTTCTCCGGATGTGTATTTAAGGGATGATTTTTTTGTGTTGTACGAACCGGCACCAAAAGAAGCAATCACATCTTCATCTTCATATCGAACCTTGGATAAAACATTAATAGAACCTCCAAATGCAGCTGAACCATAGAGGCTGTTTCCAATACCTCGCTGAATCTGAACATCTTCCGCATCACTAAGTAAATCACCATGATCAAGCCAATATACTTGATGACTTTCATTATCATTCAGTGGAACATTATCGAGCATTACGGCAATCCGACTTTGGTCAAATCCACGGATCGAAACGTAGGAATATCCCGTTCCATTTCCACTTTCGCTATAGGACTGGACTCCGGGTTCTGTGGCTAAAACCATTGGAACATCCTGATGCGTAAAATAGGTTTTGATTTCCGGCTCTGTCAGCGTAGAAAAAGCAACCGGTGTTGTGCCTGGAATTGCTCTGCTTGCTGTAACATGCACAATATCTCCCGGTAAAATAATGGATTCTAATTCGATCGATAAATCTTCTGATAATGCAATGGTTCGGTACACTCGATAGCCAATCCTTATAACCGTAATTTCTGTTCCAAGCGGAACGTGTAGGAAAAAATTCCCAAGTTTATCGGTTGTGCTTCCCTTTGCGCCAGCGGTTACATTTGCTTCAGAAATTGCTTCTTTGGTGATGGAATCAATTACCTGCCCGGATATTCCCACATCCTGTGAGTGTGAAACGGAAATAAATAATCCGACACTAAATATGATTGACAATAGTTTCATTCGATTTCCTTCGCTGGTATTATCCATATCAGGTTCAGTGGGTTTATTCTCAGCCGTCAAACCTGTACCTGACAGCACCCCTGTTGGATTTGAATATTACGAACTATTCCTTACATGCTTCAATCTCAATTACTTAAAGATGGAATGATTTAGTCTGTTCATCATTACGATCCTTGGCGCTGGGGACTAGAACATCCGATCCTTATCACAATTCATTTCTAGCGAGCTCCTCATACCTGTTGAAAAGCCATATATCTAAAACACTTTTGGCTTGGAATCGAACTCACACACCATCCTTGATGTGCATCAGCATTCCGTTCTACTTTTGAAGCTAACAAATTGAGAGAAAAATGACGAATAAACAACTACCAGAAATTACGATTAAGGCATTACTGCTTGGGATCATCCTTTCGATGGTTCTCGCTGGTGCCAACGCCTACCTCGGACTTTTCGCCGGGATGACAGTATCTGCATCCATTCCAGCGGCGGTAATATCTATGGGAATTCTAACTCTTTTCAAAAAATCAAATATTCTTGAAAATAATATTGTTCAAACTGCTGCTTCTGCGGGAGAATCTTTAGCGGCCGGTGTCATTTTTACCATCCCGGCACTTGTCCTTCTCGGATACTGGGAAACGTTTGATTATGTGGAAGTTGCTAAAATAGCCGCAATCGGCGGAGTTATCGGTGTACTTTTTACCATTCCACTTAGGCGAGCCCTTATTATAACTGCCAAACTCAAATATCCGGAAGGTGTTGCTACTGCCGAGGTCCTACGCGCAGGCGATGCCGCTAAAAAAGGAACAGAAGATGACGGTTCCGGCGGACTGAAGACTATCGGATTGGCAGGATTGGTCGGCGGCGCTATGAAACTTTGTCAGCAGGGATTTGGCATGTGGCATGCAGAAGTAGCCGGCGCCATGAATTTTGGAAAATCCATATTCGGGATTGGAACTGACATTTCTCCTGCCTTGATTTCAGTCGGATATATTGTAGGTCGTAACATTGGGATTCTGGTGGTTGCCGGCGGACTTATTTCCTGGGCGGTGGCTATTCCCATTTATTCAGCATTGGTGGGATTTGAAGGCGATGCACTTGATTCGGCTTGGACAATCTGGAATTCCAAGATCCGTTACCTCGGCGTCGGCGCTATGGTTGTCGGCGGTGTGTGGTCTCTCATTAAACTTTTTAAGCCTTTAATCGAAGGAATTAAAGCAAGTCTCGATGCGGTTAAAAGTCGGTCTATTGACGAAGATGTTCCTTTGGAAGAACAAGATCTGCCGATCAATTACGTTGGCATTGCTTTGGTGGCATTATTGGTGCCTGTTTTTCTTTTATATTTAGATATAATTGGCTCGGTTGGAATTGCTGCATTATTATCGGTTGTCATGATGATTTTCGGATTTTTATTCTCAGCAGTTGCCGCATATATGGCAGGTGTTGTTGGATCCTCTAATAATCCTATTTCAGGAGTAACGATTGCAACCATTCTCTTCTCGTCCATATTGCTATTGGCTTTGCTGGGAACTGATTCTGGTGTGGGCGCGGCAAGCGCGATCATGGTCGGCGCCGTGGTGTGTTGTGCCGCTGCCATTGGAGGAGACAATCTGCAGGATTTGAAGGCAGGACATATTCTTGGCGCGACGCCATGGAAACAGCAAGTGATGCAAATCGTTGGAACTCTCAGCGCCGCGGTCGTGCTTGGACTTGTACTGGATATTCTTCATACAGCATACACAATCGGCTCGCCGACGTTATCCGCGCCGCAAGCGACGTTAATGAAATCTGTCGCCGACGGAGTCTTTACCGGCGACCTTCCCTGGACATTTGTGTATATCGGTGCAATCATTGCAGTGATAATTATCCTGATTGATATTAGACAGGAAAAAGCAGGATCCGATTTCAGAGTTCCCGTGCTGGCCGTTGCGGTTGGAATTTATCTCCCCATCACATTGACGGTCCCTATTTTTATCGGTGGAATGATCAATCATTTGGGTAAAAAAGCAGGAGGATCCAAAGCATCAGAAAAACGAGGGCTACTCATGGCTTCCGGTTTAATCACTGGTGAAGCTTTGATGGGAATTCTCGTAGCGCTTCCTATTTTTCTTACCGGCGTAAAAGCATGGTGGCCGAATTTCAGCGGGTTTGAATGGGCAGGGCCCGTAGCATTTCTCGTTGTGATTTATTGGCTATACAGCTCGGTTTCTAAAAAATAATGACTCTTTCGTTAGAGCTTCTGAAAAAATTACCAAAGGTAGAACTTCACTGCCACCTTGACGGATCGCTTCGAGTAAAAAGCATCCTCGATTTAGCCCAAAAGCAAAAAGTTGATTTACCGAGCACCCATCTTGATGAATTAACAAAGATACTCACCATTGGAAAAAATCGTGGTACGCTTGAAGAATATTTGGCACGCTTTGAAATAACACTCAGTGTAATGCAAACACCCGAAGGTCTAGAACGAGCAGCATTTGAATTGGTCGAAGATGCGGCACGGGAAAATGTGCGTTATATCGAGATTCGCTATTCACCAATCCTACATACAGAAATGGGAATGACACCGGATGAAACAGTAGATGCAGTGAAAAAGGGATTGAAATCGGCCGAAAATGAATTCGGTGTGAAATCCGGTATCATTATCTGCGGAATTAGAAATATCAGTCCTGAAGCTTCCTTGCATTTGGCTGACCTTTCCGTCCGATATAAAAAGAAGGGGGTGGTCGGTTTCGACCTTGCCGGTGCAGAAGAAAATTTCCCGGCAAAAGATCATCGGGAAGCATTTTACATCATTTTAAATAGCAACGTTAACGCCACTATTCATGCCGGCGAAGCCTTTGGACCTGCATCTATTCACCAAGCGATTCATTATTGCGGTGCCCACCGAATCGGGCATGGAACCCGCCTAAAGGAAGATAAGGATTTAATGCATTATGTAAATGATCATCGCATTACCCTTGAAGTTTGTCTTACATCAAATTGGCATACAAAATCGATTCGTTCTCTGAAATATCATCCATTTAAATTTTATTACGACCAGGGAATTCGGGTTACATTGAATACAGACAATAGACTGATGTCCGATACAACAATGACAAAGGAATTTGCCCTCGCTCATTCGCTTTTCGGATTATCCCTTCACGATTTTCGTGAGATTACCATTATTGCAATGAAGAGTGCATTCCTTTCTCACAACAAACGAAGTGTCATGATTAAATCAATCGCACATGAGCTTGAATCTGAGTTTGGACTGATGCCAGAATACATTAATCAATAAACGAAATAATTGACCATGGATAAAAAAGATCTTCAAAAAATTATGAAACCGGAAAGTTTAATGATGTCTTTTGGGTACGAACCAAAATGGTCCGAAGGTTCCGTAAAATGTCCCATTTTCCAAACATCCACATTTGTTTTTAATACCGCAGAAGAGGGGAAAGCATTTTTTGAAGTTGCCTATGGAATAAGAGATAAAAAACCGGATGAAACATTGGGATTGATTTACAGCAGACTGAATAATCCGGATCTGGAAATTTTAGAAAACAGATTAACTTTATGGGAAAAAGCGGATGACTGTGCCGTATTTGAAAGCGGAATGTCAGCCATTGCCACTTCCCTGCTGGAATTTTTGAAACCCGGTGATGTATTGCTATTCAGCAAACCTCTTTATGGAGGCACTGATCATTTCATTAAACATTTTCTGACGAAATACGGAATCAACATTATCGGTTTCCATGCGGATAATACCAAAGAAGAAATCATTGAAAAAATTGAAAAATCCGGGCACGCAGATAAACTAGCTTACATTTATATCGAATCACCGGCAAACCCCACAAATGCACTGATCGATATTCAAATGTGCAAATCCATAGCGGATCAATATGCAACCAAAGAAAAACCTGTCATGATAAGTGTAGATAACACTTACATGGGACCTTTGTGGTGCAGTCCCTTGGAACACGGTGCAGATATTGTAATTTATTCCGCTACAAAATATATCGGAGGCCACAGCGATCTTATTGCAGGTGCTTGTCTGGGCTCAGAGAAAACCATTGCCCGGTTAAAAGGATTGCGAACCTTTATGGGAAATATGACAGGTCCTTGGACAGGCTGGTTATTAATGCGTAGTTTAGAAACATTAAAACCACGAATGGAACTTCAAGGAAAAAATGCTTTAAAGGTGGTGGAGTTTTTAAATCAACATCCCAAAATTGAAAAAGTGTATTATCTTGGACTTATTGAAGAATCAAATCACCATTTTGAAATATACAAAAAGCAATACACCGGACCGGGCGCAATGTTAAGCTTTGATGTGATTGGTGGTGAAGCAGAAGCGTTTAAAGTGCTAAATAATATGAAATTAATTAAACTGGCAGTGAGCCTTGGGGGAACTGAATCGCTTGCTGAACATCCAGATACCATGACGCATGCAGATGTTTCTCATGAAGAAAAACGTGCTATGGGAATCAGCGGGAAAATGATTCGCCTTTCTACAGGAATTGAAAATTCCGACGATATTATTTGGGATTTAAAACAAGCGCTGGAAGCAATTTAAATTGATCGCAAGGAACCATTGGGTCCGGATAATTACGGTTAAATTATTTTGAATAATAATTTCAAGATCCGCCTAGCGAGCTCTATTGATTTAGAACATCTTATATCTTTCGATCATATCGCTAAAAGTCAACATTCGAGGGTAGAATATTTAAGAGATAAAATTAATTTATCATCTTTGTATATAGGCATAAGTGATACTAAAATTATTTGCTATGGTATTTTAAGTTATAATTTTTTTTCAAAATGGATGGCTTGAATTAATTTATGTGGATAAATCTCATCGGAATATGGGAATAGGTTCTAAAATGATACAATTCTTTATTGAAATTTGTGAAACATCAAAACTATTTACATCTACAAATAATACAAATATTGCAATGAGAAAACTTCTTGAAAAAATGGGGTTTGAAAAAAGTGGGGTTGTTAATAATCTTGATGAAAATGATTCAGAGCAAATATTTTTCAAACTTATTCGTTATAGCGCCCTTTAATTCCCTCGCTGATTTTCTGCAGTCAGGTGGACTCAATTATACATAGTCAGCCAACCTTCGCTTGCGTGTTCAAGCTTGATTTTAATCTCTAATCCTTCTCTTTTTTAGCGAGGAATTTTTCTTTCATTTTATCCACCCATTTTTTGAGAGGTGGAAATACGCTACTAAGCAATAGCAGTCCCGGTAAACCAAACATCCATCCTTGAAAAATCGGTATCAATCCACCGATCAACCCGATAATCACAAGGATCACCCCAATAATTACTTTGACTGTGTCTGTGAAAAATTTCATCCCAAGAATTTAATGCCGAATAAGGGTTATTTTTTCAAAAGCTGATGAACCGTCTGTTCCATAAATAGCAATCAAATAGACCCCAGACCCAACGTAGCGACCTGAGGAATCTTTTCCATCCCAAAACGCCTGATAACCGCTAACACCACTATTCCCTTCATCTAGTTTTTTCAGCACATTTCCATTGAATGTCATAATCATCACCGAACTGCCTTCAGTAAGTCCATCAATTACAAGAGATTTATCGCTTGGCGTATGAAATGGGCTTGGAAAAACATCGATAGAACTGTAAGAAGATTTTTGATCTGCAAAGGGAATTTTGATTGCGTTAATTCCTTTGGATGTCGTGACATAGGCAATCCCACGTTTTTCATCAAAATCAATGTCAGTAATTTCATTCGATAAAAGAAAACTATTATCTACGTTCAAACCATTAATATCAGGCCAATAGGTTGCGCCAGACGTAAGAACATGAATTCCTTCGGATGCAGACACAGCCCAGATATTTTCAGATGGATCAATTTTTATTCTTGAACCACTTCCGAAAGGAATATTTGGGAAATAAGTAAATCCGCGGTACGACTCAGGATCACTGTTTGAAGCTTGAAGCCAAATCCCGGTCAAACCTACCGGAGATAAAATATAGAGGACATTGGAACTGGTGACCCCTAGCGACCAAACGGTTGTATTGGAATGACTTGAACTCACCGTAAGTGAAGCCCATTCTTTAGTCATAGGATTATCAGGATCGCCTTCGTAAGCAAGCATCGCAAGACCGCCATCATCCACGCCGGCAGGATTGATGTAATCATCTTCAAATGAGCCAATCCATAAGCGTCCCCATCCATCAAAAGCTAAGGAATTTGGCGTAAGGCTAACATCACCCCCGCTTTCTGATGCACTAAAATTCCCCCAATTACCAGAAGCGGAACGAACTGCAATCGGATCTAAATCGTGAGTAGCATATGTATTTGCAGCCCAAAGATTTCCGTCCGCATCAAACTCAATATCTTTAACGGACATATGTTCATCGAGATTCCAATCAAGGTAGGCGGTATCAATAAGTGTAAATGTTTCCGGATCATCAACATCCATGATTACGATCCCACCGCCATGCTGCCGCGGAAACGGATAAGTTCCACGAATAGCGAGATACAGCATTCCATCCGGGCCTTGCTCTATATCAGCGACAAAATCCCCAAAATCAATTTTCAGCGTATCGGCAGTATAAAAATCATAATCGTGCGAAGTTTTGATGGATTGTTTGGTATAATTTTCTACAATATTCCGCCAACCTGCAGTTTCTCGAATCGCCAACCCCGCATTTCCCCCGGCAACAATCCGACCGTCATTCAATACACAAATCGCGGAAAAATAATTGGTAAGGGGTGCATTTGGAATCCACCTACTAAAGGTGTAAGAACTTTCATGAAATTCTGCAATGCCCTGTTCTGTTCCGGCGAAAATTTTTCCGGATGCGGAAACCAAAAGTGATGTTAAATCAAAGGATGGCGAAGCAGCAGCGTTTGAGCCATGGAAAATCGAGTTTTCGGTCACTGCCCAAAATGAACCGGTCCTGTCATTTGAAATATCTAAAATTTCATTTGATCCGGATAAGACGAGAGACAAGCCATCATTTGCGATGCGGTAAATAGATGATCCAAGCACTACAAAAACAGTATCATTCGAAAGGCTGACTGCATTCACATTGTCGGTTAAACTAGAAAAAGGCCTCCCCCACGTTGCCGGGCCTTTGAGGTTATCTTCTACCCAATTTGCGGAAAAAAGTCCTGCGTCGGTTCCCACCAAAAGACTATCCCCTCTCACTGCAATTCCTGAAATGGAACTGATAGAAACAGGCCAATTTTTATACACATCTCGATATTCAAACCCAGAGTTTGTCAATCGAAATTCGATAATCCCAAGATCTTGATTCAATTTCATAGCGCCGAATACAACCGAATCCGAAACGGCGAAATCTAAAATTTCTGATAAATCGTAATCAAAGGTGGCGATAACTTCTTCTGCAATCGGATCAAATATATTAATAAAGCCATCCGGACTTGATCCGCCGACCCAGATATTATTTTCCAGATCTTTTGCAATGGCGGCGAGATCCGTGCCGGAAAGCCCGTGCAGGTTTGTGAATGTTTTAAAGGATGATGTTTCAGTTTCAAATCTGAGAATTCCACCATCCGTTGCATTAAATACAGTGTCTCTGATTTCAACCAACATGCGGACCTTGAGAGGCGATGTAAAGGAATCCCAATCACCAATTCGGACTTGGCCGCCGACCAAACCGACACACATTATCAATGCGGTAAAACGATTCATTATCCGGATTGAAACGGCGCAGGAATGAAACAAAGAATAAAAATCACGAGACAAGCATAGCCGATGAGTTTATTATTTTTAGAGAGCGGAATATGAATATCTTGAACCGGTGGATGACTGGTAGTCCTCATTAACACAATAATTAGAATCGCCCAAACCAACCAATTCAATGAAAACAAACTAAGCGGAATTAATGCAGCAAACGCAATTTTTGCGAATAGGTCGTGCTTCTTCCCCAACATCGCATAGGCGATGTGTCCACCGTCAAGTTGACCAATTGGGAGGAGATTCAGCATGGTAACTAACAAACCAATCCACCCTGCAAATGCCACAGGATGCAGCATAATATCCTGTGAATCACCCAAGCCGGGATAAATCGCAACAGTCAGTAATTTCATGAGAATAGAATCACCCAGAATTATTCCTTCAAATTTCGGAGAAAGGTCTATCACTTCGGACATCATTAATCCAATAATCAGCGCCGGAACTGCTACGAAAAATCCTGCGATTGGCCCAGCCGCACCAATCTGAAGCAAGGCATCTCTTTTGCGTACGGGTGATTTCATTTTAATAAAGGCGCCAAAGGTTCCAATAAATGTCGGTGCCGGAATGAAATAAGGAAGTGTCGCTTCTACATGATGTTTTTGAGAATAATAAAAATGCCCAAATTCGTGGGTTCCCAATATCAGCATTAACGTTAAAGAAAATGGAATTCCTTTCAGCAAATCCAATGGATGAGTCCAAAAAGTGCCACCTTCCATCATTGATCCTGCCATTAATGTCGTGAATAACGTCATGAAAAACAAAACGGTATTGATTCGGGGGATTTTTGGAATCCTCAGGATTACATCATCTTTGGTTATTTCAGGATCTGTCATAATAACGAGGTAAAATCTACCTTTGAACCTGTAAGTAGGTCAAAGGGTTCCATTTTGTTTTTTCCCTGATTGCTCCGAAGTTCTGCCATGCGAATATTATCTGCACTCATTCTTCTGTCTATGTTGGTTGCACAGGAAGCCGATTCACCCTTTTCTATTGAGGTCCGTCCGCGCGTGATGGATAAAAATCGGTTATACGTTGTGGTGCAGGTTGAAAATAATACCGGGAGGCGCATCACCCATCTTGAGGGATTTATTTCTAAACTGAATGCATCTGGAAGACGCACTGCCCAGCGAAGATTATCCATGATACGGAGAGCCGATCCGGGTTTTGAACCGGGATTTTCCATATCGCGAGGTCTTCATTATCCGCATTCCGGAACAATAGTTGAAGATTATATTTTTGAAATTTCGAAATTAAAATTCTTCGGAGATCAAAATATCTATACGTATCACCCGGCGGCGGGATTTATTCGGATTGACTGATATTTCCTAATTCCTTTTCCAGTTTTGTCATCCTGAGGAGGTACGACGAAGGATTACAACCATCTGTTTTCCTACTTCAAACAGTTTGAAGTTCTTTAAAATGACATTGTTCTTAATTATTCTTTTACTTTATTAAGGTGTTTTTGAACTTTACTGTCCAATAATTCATTCAAATCTTTTTCGCTTAAATCCAAAATTAATTTATTAATCCAAAATTTAGTTTGCTTAATGTAAGCATCAATGATTTGCATAGGGGCTCGCTCAGCATACATAGTTGCCACGAGCATTGCCGATGGAACTGGTACATACACATGCAGCGGATCCTTATAAAAATTATCGAGAGAGCGAACCATTTCTCGTGTTGTCAAATAATCAATCGTTTCGCTGTAGAGACTATCGGCGAATTCACTTTGAGACTCCCACGCTTTTAAATAATAATAGAGTCGGCCATCCAGCACACCATTGATGTACGCCGCCTTGATCCGATACACCATTTCAGGATTATGATTCCCGAGCTGATCAACTCGGCGCCAATCTCCGCCATCCCAAAAGAGTCGGTTTTCTTGCTGACCCAACAAGAGAGAGAGAAAAAAACTGATGAAAATTGCTGTACGCTTCATGGTTGTTATTGGAAAATAGAACTGAAAAATGGGTATTTCCACCCTGATATTTTAAGTGACGTTTCTTTTTTTAATGAAATAAATCGGAAGATAAGCTACAGCAAAATGCGCCAGTGCCACAAATTCCGCCGACAATATATACCATGGCCACGGTCCTAAATAATCCAACAAGGATGGAATGTGTTCGCCAAGATCGTTCACCGGTTTGCCACGGATCCAGAAATAATTCGCGTCGAGAATAAGATTCACAGGAATGGTTAACAGAAAAAAGGCATTTAACCCAATAAACGCTCGTTTGAGGCTTATGATAGTTGGTTTCATTTCATACACTACTGTTGCATAAATCAAGGCAAGAATAAGTCCATTATGTCCAATCCAAAACCGGATAAAATGAAAATGCGGAAAGGCCTGCGAAATATCCGGTGTAATCGCTGCTTGAAACATGCCGGAAAAACCCCAAAAATACAGCACTTCGTACACCCTGAAATTCTTTTTCAGCATGACAAACGGAATAATTAAGTTAGCGAACCTACAAAGATGAAACGGAAGGTGAAGTTTTAAATCGAAGGTTCCTGCTATCAATTCCAGCCCAACCCACACGATGTAGTTTCCCATTACAAGGAAACCGATTACCGCGCCGAAACGATCCTGTTGAGATGGATTAAGTTTTTGCTTCGCATAGATCGGAATTGCGATGAACAATACCAATGAAATGGAAAGCGCCCACAGATGCTGACTTCCAAACATTTCGAACGAGTCAAACGTGTATAGGTATCGGTGGACGGACTCGCGCACGCGGATTTAAGGTTTATCTTCGAATGCTTTTTGTAAATGATGTGCACCGCCCCATCCTGCTACGGCAGCTCCCATCCAAATGTGGCTAAACTTTTGCCCAAGCTCTTTCAAAGTATATCCAAAATAAACCAATGCAATGGCTCCAACTAGTAGGACTAACGCTAAAAAAAGGCGTAATCGCCAATCAATGTGGATCAAAGGTTAATCCTTGGCCTTGGCTTTTTTCTTGGCGGCGGGTTTCTTTTTTGTAGCCGGTTTTTTCTTAGCAGGTGCTTTCTTTGCCGGTTTCTTTTTGGGAGTTGTCTTTTTGGCTACAGATTTCTTGGTTGCTGTTTTCTTTGCGGTTGGTTTCTTCTTAGTTACCGGTTTTTTCTTTGTCGCTGTTTTTTTCTTGGGAGCTTCCTCTGTTGCAACCGGTTCTTCAACTTCAACCGGTTTGGGTGCAGCTGACTTCGCTTTCGATAATAATGCCTGAGATTTTAATCGCATCCGTTCTTTATTTTTTCGATGGCGGATGTTGACCATTTTCTTTTTCTTATTCATAAGTTCCTTTCAATATTTCATTACGCTGGAATAAAAACAATATAAGCAAAGAAATTACTGATTGTTGCCAATAAATCAATCCACAATTAATCCCCGCACAATAAATCTGTCTCTGGCTTTTCCTACATGATTAAACGGATAACAGGTAATGAGGGTAATGCAGTCATTTTCTGTTTCATCAATCCAGTAAATATCATCGCCGAAGACTGGGCGGACTTCGCTCACAGTGAATGATTGAGTTGCAAATGTAGATTCAAGCTCAATCGTGTCGCCGATTTTAATGTCTTTTAGCGGACGAAAAAAACTATCGCGGTGCCCAGCAATGACGATATTGCCACTACTGCCGGGTCGAGACGAGTTTGAAAGATGCCCCGGTCCAAACGCCAGTGCTTCACCGGAGACACCGCCCAATACTACATTCTCAATTCCAACTGAATTTATGGTCAATTTTCCCACCGGATGCGTGTCCGCCCATTCCCATGGATTCTGCACAGTCTTTTCAGATTTTGTCCGTTCCCATGCCTTTTCCAGCAATATCGAGGCCAATTTCCCCTTTCCATAGTAATAGGTGGATTTCCCGACCAAAATAAATCCGAGTAAAATCAGTAAAGTTGGAACAAAACGATACAGTTTTGTCATTTTCTCGTCCTCTCTACAAACATCCGCGTTAGCGCGAAACCTGTTCCAATCAGAACACATCCGATCAAAATCATTAGCGGAAAGGATGTTCCGGTCTGCGGTAACGTTATATTCGATACCTTTTGGATGAGGTTCTGCTGACCGTTGGAATCGGCACTTTTCATCACAACCATCTTTGCACTGCCGAAGACAGCATCGTAATTCCAACCTTTAGGAAGATCCGTCGGAATCGAAAGCGAGGCTAACTGCCCACCCGGATTCATAATCCTGTTTTCTACCGCCACGAAAGAGGTGAATTTTGTAACGAGATTATGATCGAGCGCGAGTTGGATGATATTATCCTTCACATCTTTATTCCCGAGACGATAGTCATCCATCAAGTCACCGATGTTGCGTCTTGCCCAAATCGACGGGATACCCGGATCATTTTTGGTGTTTTCAAGGTCTAGAGGAAGATCCATCCGAAAATATCCCGCCGGTGTCTTTCCGGTCAGCACAGCAGTTTCATTTTTCAAACCGCTGGTTTTCCCGAATATCAGCATCGGCTCATCATGGAAAAGGTCTCGAATTGGATTTGGATGAAAATCTACGTTGCCGTCAATCTTGAGGTTCATGTTTGTGAGCACCGGCTTTTCAATCCGCCTTAGAAGCGTGTTCATTTTCCCCTCTACCTGAGATGTAGATGATATGTGTGTAAATGTTCCCTTCCCAATCTTCGCTGATTTTCTTAGCAAAAACGAGTTTGGCGAAGATCCGATTCCTATGGGAAAAAGACGAGAATTTCCGAGATAATTCTTGATATCGGATAAAATTGCATTCTCATTTCCGACATCGCCATCCGTGAGAAACATGATCATTCGCACCGCGCTGGGATCGGACACTTCTTTCAATGCTGCTTTTAGTGCAGGCCGCACGTTCGTTCCACCCGAAGCAGTAAAATATTTGACATGCTTTACCGCATCACGTTTGTTAGCCCATGAAGCGGGAACTGGCGCTAGACTGAACTTTTGGAAATGGTTGTTAAAACGAATGATGTTAAAATGATCTTGATTGCCCAAAGATTCAATCGCTTTCACCAAAACCTTTTTCGCCTGGCGTATTGATTCACCGCTCATCGAACCTGAAACATCCAGAACATAGATCATTTCCTTTGGAAGGTTTTCTTCCGGTACATCCACAGGCGGAACTGCCATCAGCATGAAATAATCGTCATTCCCTTTTTTCGCTGAAAAGAGCGCTGCTTTCGGTTCGCTTCCTTGCGCAATCTTGTATTCCAAAACAAAATCCCGATTGGGAATTTCATCCGAATTTTTAAGAACAATAAAACGCGAGCCGGTTCCAGTGTGAATGATGTCCACTTCGTGGGAAACGGAAAACACCGTTTCCAGTTCAAGACCTGTTTCCAATTCAACTGAAAGGCTTACCGTGTTTCCGCTGCGCTTTTCGTCCTTCACCACCGGCGGCGTGATGCGGCTGGCATCCGGTACTTTGTCCGTGTCCACGGACCAGCCTGAGCCTGAAAATCCCGGAATCGTATCTCCCGGAATGTATCTCGGGCCTACCACCATCGGGAACCGAAGGTGGAAAGTGCCGGAAGAGTAATCCACGTGGTCCACGTACTGCAGGCGAACTATTATCGTGTCGCCGGGCAAAATATTGGCTACGGAATTGGTAAAGATATTCGGCCGTTCCTGTTCGGTGAGGCTAGTGCGCCTCCCTTCCTTTTTCGCTTGTTCGTACTTCTTTTTCGCTTCTTTCCGCTCGGCGACTTCGCTCTGGATCAGCCGGTCGTTGACCAGCATCTGCATGTCCGAGACAGCCGCCTGATCCGGAAGCGGAAAAACATAGATCGCCTCGATCGGCGCATCGTTATCGTTGGTGAATACCTGATCCACCGTGGCGGTGGCGACCATACCGCTTATCTTTATCTTTACGCGAGTATCGAGCTTTGGCATTTCATAATAGGCACCGGGTTCTTCTGCCGCAATCAGCAGCATTCCTTCCTTTACATCATTCAGGTTAATCGGGATTTTGTCGCTTGTGTTCGAAAAACCGAACGATACAAAACACATGGTTAAGACAAAACGAGGTAACAATCCGTTCATAGTGAGTTCCTTTCTCTCTTTAACGAAGAAAGCCGAAACACTGCTATGCAGCAGTACCTCGGCCTCCTCTTTTTACTGATTAGGTTTGCTTACAACCTATTGTGGACTGCTACAATGGATTGGGTGGAAAGTTCCAACTAAACCACACTCTTACATATTTTTTGAATAATTAATTGAAACTTTTTTATTGATGTATAGCATTGATTCATAAAAAAGGATAATTACTATGCCTTATCAAAAAATAATAAATGGTTCATGACAATGGAAAGTTAATTAGAAATCTCTCAGCATACTTTAAAGAATGCGGCGAGCGAGAATATGAGTTTGGCTTTTCCTACATGATTAAACGGATAACAAGTGATGATTCTGGATCAATAATTGCCAAGGTTTTTTAAGAATCGCAATATCAATACTTTCAGGTTTTTATAATTAATAGGTTGCCAGGTTAAAAAATAAATGAAATCCCATTCGATAATTGAATGTACGTATTCCCCAAAGTTCCGTGGGGATCATTATCATATCGGTAGTTTAACTTGATCGCAATTGAAAATGACTTGTTCAGCGCAATATCAAACCCTCCATCATATAACACACGGTAATCCTTCGCATCCGAAGAAGCAACTTGAAAATAGGCCGTATTATTCAACTGAATCGTGTCGGATAATTTCCACATATACGTTAGGTAATTGGTAGATCGAATTAGTTTCATTTCCGGTTCTGTCGCTAGCCCGTAAGTCTCATTTTCCTGCATGGCGCCGATTCCTAAAAAAATCGTTGTTCGATTGCTGTTAGACAGTTTTACTCTTAGGCCCGAACCTACAAGAAAACGGTTGTTCAAATCTAAAAAATCATTAAATCCGAATTGAGAAAACCCTTCTAAAAAGTACTTTTCCGTTAGCGATTTAGTCACTCTCAAATGGCCGAACCCCTTATTTACAATGGTATTTATATCCGCACCCTTTTCTTTTTCATATCCATTTTCATAATTAAGAATTAAGAAACTGGTCAATCCTTTTTTGATAGCCACATCCAGCCTGTATTCTGCTGCAATGTCCACAACTTCTTCATCTGCTTTTTCTACAGCAAGGTCAAGGCTGAATTGGTGCATAATTCCATTGGCATCCTCCGCCCTCAAATCCTCGGTATTAACCTGCGCTATCAGACATCCAACGGAAAGTAGAATCAGGATATAATGAATCAAATTTTGTTTTCTATTGATAACAACCATAATGATCTTTCTTGCGCATTAGCGCTTATTAAGGCTTACAGATGAGCTCAACCTTCATGACAGTGAGGGAACTCAAATCTAGCGGGAACGCGTGAGAATCGAACTCACCGGACTTGTCACCAAGTCCCAGCGGTTTTGAAGACCGCGGCCGGCACCAGCCTTGCAATCATTCCCATGTTTTTAACACAGAGGCACGAAGGATGTTAAGCAAATCTAAAATAAAAACTACAAAACCATCTTGGTGGTCTTGGTGATCTTTGTGCTTGAATCTTTCCTCTTTGTCTTCTTCACGCCTCTTCGGCAACATTTACTTCGGTCTGTTTAGCACCCGATAGTTAACACCAAATTCTTTTTTAATTCTTTTGCCAATTTCTTCCGCGTCATCCTTCCGCTCAAACCGAACAACTCTCACTGCATGTAGTCTCATGCCGTGAGAGGCCACTTCATCAATCTGTACCGGAAATCCGCCGGTCATAATCTGTTCCATTAATCTCCGTGCATTTGCATATTTTCGAAAGGCACCTACTTGTACAATCCAAGGTTTGGGCAGTATCGCCCCACCCTGCTTTATTGTGCCTGCACTTTCCGGGTTCAATTTCACGAATTGCATTTGACTTCCCGCAGGCTTCAGTTTTTTATAGCCGTAATGGTCAACCTTTAACCCGGGATAATGACGCATGACCAAACGCAAATAAATCCGAGCACTGTCACGCTCACCTGTGGCTTCAAAACTGTCAACCAATAAGTCGAGCGTCCGTTGATGATTTTCCGCGTCTTTATAATAAAAGAGTGCTTTTTTTAATTGCACACTAGCCTGAGAATACAACCCACGGGCGAACATATATTCGCCAACCTTTAACATGGATTCATCTGCAAATTGACTTCGGGGGAAATTCCTCAAAATTGCCTGAAATTTTCGGATAGACGAATCACCATCAGAAGATGTAAGCGCATCCAGATATAACACACCGTCATTTTTGGGGAAACGAGACTTGAGTTCCGGGACAGCCTCACGGACTTCCAATACCCGACCTTCCGAAATCAGGGAAAGATAAAGATCAATATTTTGTGCAGTGATAAAGGAAAAGAAAAAAAATATTCCCGAAAGCGCCTGTCGGAATTTCATGCGTTTTTTTCTTGGGATGTAATGAGATCAGCCAATTCATCAATCTGGTGAGCCAGTTCATGAGGCCGTGATGTATTAAGAGACAACTTCAATTTCATCAGACGAACATGAGCCGAATCTTGATTTTGATTCAAGGTTTCATTCACAAGATTTAGTGCTTTTTGATGCTCTCCCTTCTCCTCGTACACATTTGCCAACTTTGCCAATGCATCAATGTTTGAGGAATCTCTCTCAAGAACCCGTTGATAAAATTTTTCCACTTCACTAAATCGTCCCAGATCAAACAATGCTGTTTCGATTTTTGAAAATACACACCGACTTTGTTCAGGTGATAAAATAGCAAACTGTTCCCACGCGTCTATTGCTTTTACAAGATTTCTCTCTTCCGCGAGAAAATCACCTTTTCTCAGGTACGGCAGACCAAATGTTGGTGCCAGTTGTATGGCTTTGTTAAAACTGGTTTCCGCTCCGGGTCTATCACCGCGGGCAAGTTTGTCCATACCCTGATACACTTGGAATTTCGCCAACCGGTTTTCGTCCTGACTATGATTCAATCTCTGCGAAAGTTTCGCCATAGAAGCGGCTTGTTCCCAATCACGTTCGCGTTCGGCAATTTCAAGAAGAAATTCAATGCACCATGTATTTTTTCTATCAATTTTGAGAATGCGCTCCCCTTCAATTTTTGCCTTCTCCATTTCTCCCTTCCTGGAATAATCTAGCGCCAATGATTTATGAATGTCAACTTTGAGAGAGTCGGGAAGATTTGGCCTCACTGTTAAAGCTTGGTGAATTTTGATTGCTTGTTCAGGATGGTTATCTTCCCGCAAAAGATCACCAAGCTGCAAATAAGCGCCCACATGTTCGGTATTTTGCTTCACAACATTCCGCAAATGTTCCATAGCCGTATGATTATCACCACGGACGATAGCATTTAGCGCATCCGTGTAAAGAGATTCGGTTTTGGGTTTAATCTTTGGGCGAGAAACGTAAAATGCAACACCGGCAATCACCAGAATGGTAATTACTATTGCTATAATCAATAGGTCCAATCTTAAATATCCTCATCCTCAGAGTCGTAAATGCCTTCATCAATAGCAACATTCCGTAGATCATTGAGTTCATCCGATAGACGGCGGTTTTTGGTGCGCAGGGATCTAATATCCGCTTTGGCAGATAAAATGGATGTTATACCAACGCCGTAGCCTATCAAGATTCCTATGGCTAGAGCGCCTAGCATAATCATAGACACAGGTGCATCAACATATTCCGCAAATAATAGATTGACGTACACCCTAGATTCGTCTCCAGCATTTTCGGTGAGAAAATATACCAGCGCTAATACCAATATCAGAGATGCAAATATTCTTACAAGTTTCATTATGCTGCCACCTTTGCTTTCAAAAGTTTACCATGAAGTGTTATGCCCTTAGCTTCCAATATCTCTACCGGAACCATGTCCTTAATTTTAGCATTCCCACGGTTAAAAATAACCCATTTATTTGAATCGGTTCTACCTGCCCATTTTGTACTTGACCGTTTACTTCCTTTCTCCACCAAAACCTGTTCCACTTTTCCAACCTGATCAAAATTTCGTTCAAAAGTATGCTGCTTTTGTATGTCGATAACTTCTGCCAATCTATCCTGCATAACATCTGCCGAGATATGATCTGTATACTCCGCCGCTTTGGTCCCGGAACGCGAAGAATATTTGAATGTATATGCCGAATCAAATTTAACTGCACGCATCACTTCGACTGTTTTTTCAAATTCGGCTTGCGTCTCTCCGGGGAAACCAACAATAATATCGGTAGAGATTCCAACACTTGGGAGCGTTCCTCGAATGGTGTCAACTAAAGCAAGAAAATGCTCTCGCGTGTAGGTTCTATTCATTCGTTTCAAAATTCGGTTTGATCCTGCTTGAAGCGGAAGATGGACATAATTGCAGATGGCATCATGAGAAGCCATCACATCCAGAACATTTTGCGTCATATCCTGAGGATGTGGTGAGGTGTACCGAATTCGGCGGATTCCATCCACGTTTGCTGCTGCATCTAAAAGATCAGCAAATCCTTCTCCTTCATGAAGATATGAATTCACATTTTGACCAAGAAGTGTCACTTCCGGAAATCCATCCTGTACGGCTTTTTTCATTTCAGTTACAATACTTTCAATGCTGCGACTTCGCTCTCGGCCACGAGTAAAAGGAACGATACAAAACGTGCAAAATTTATCACATCCGCGCATAATGGAAATCCACGCATTAATACCCTCTTTCCTGCTGGGAAACAGTCCATCGTACACTTCTAATCGGGATAATTGTGTATCCACTCTAGAATGAGAGGGTTCCATTCTGCTTCGGATTAATCCCGGAAGTTTCCGATAGGAATCTGGTCCGAGTACAAGATCCACATACGGTCGTGATTCCAAAATATAATCTTTCAAATGCTGAGCCATACAACCAAGCACTCCAATAAGCATGCCGGGTTTTTCCTGCTTCAGTTTGTAATAACGCCCAAGCTGCGAGTGTACCTTTTCTTCCGCATGTTCCCGAATGGCACAGGTATTTACAAATACCGCATCTGCATCTTCTATGTGCTTTGTGGACGTAAATCCCTCTTTCTCTAGCAACCCGGAAATAAGCTCGCTGTCTGCCACATTCATTTGGCAACCAAACGTTTCTATGAAATAAGATTTATTCATGAGTCTCCGGGATGATCATCTCAGAGAAAAGAAAAATTCCGGTTACTTTAAGTAACCGGTGAAAATATAATTCAACGGGTTTTGCGCCTGACCGTTCCGGTGAATTTCATAATGCAAATGCGGTCCATCAGACCGTCCTGAATTGCCGGATTTTCCGATAAGTTGTCCACGGTCAATTTTCTGTCCCCTCTTAACAGATATTTTTGACAGATGCGCATAAATGGTTCTATAACCCATACCGTGATCAAGTTTAATCACTTTCCCAAATCCGCCCTCTCTACCGGAAAATTTCACCACACCATCAGCCGGAGCGTAAATCGGCGTTCCGGTATTCACGGCAAAATCCTGGCCATAGTGAAACCGGGATTTTCCCGTAAAGGGATCTTTGCGATATCCAAATCTGGAATTTAAATAGCCGTCTGTCACAGGAGAAATGGATGGTACAGAACTTAAATGATTAGAATTTTGAGTGACTCGATCATAGATATCCACGTAGCTTTTGAGCTCAAGTTTTATTTTTCTTGAAAGTTGATCAAGATCCGTTTGAAGAGACGAAATTTTGGATTCTAATTTCTTTCTATGATCATCTGCTATATTAGCAGTAGATAACCGAACTCCCCCAATGCCAACCTTTCGTACGTCTTCGTCAATTTCAGGAAGACCGGCGTATGTACGCAACGCTTTGTCTTTTTCCTCAATATGTGTGACTTTCCCGGTGATCGATTCCATTTTCAGTTGAAGATCAATAAGATCGTTCTCCATATCCTTGTACTCATCTTGCAATGAAGATACTTGTACTTTGTACAACGTATTGGTTAGGAATTCCGCGCTTAGAAAAAGAACGGATGCTATAACAACAACCGATACAGACAACAGCGCAAACAAGCGCTGGCCGCTCAAGGACCAATGCCGAACGCCTGCATCATATTCCGACACAAGTGTATAACGCTTATAAGATTTGGATTTCTTCATCATCATAATTGCTCTAATTAAAGAGAAGGGTATTTTACGCAATTTACTGAATGCGATTCAAATGATTTTAAGAGATATATAATAAAAGAAGTTTTGAGTTTGTATTATGCCGAAGGCGCTGAAGAGCGCGCTCTTTTATTTGGCGAATCCTCTCTCCGGATAAGGATAGATCACTGCCAATTTCTTCGAGTTTTTTTGATTCGGTACCATCAAGACCAAAGTAGCTCAATAATACAAATTGTTCCTGTTCTGTCAAGGATTTCATTGTATTTCTAATTTCTGTTTCGAGTGATTCCTTCATGGTCTGCATTTCCGGTCGATGATCTTCCGAGGATAATAAATCCTTTAATGTGGTTTCGGAGTTACCCACCGGATCATCTAAAGATAATGGATCGCTTGTGGATTGAAGCAGGTTTTCTATCCAATGAATTGTGGTATCGGCGATTTCTGCTAATTCTTCCGATGTCGGTTCCCGCTCGTACAAACTTTCTAATTCAAGAGATTGCTTATACAACTTTCCCATAGATTCAGTAACATTGGTTGGCAAACGAATGGTCCTCCCCGTTTTGGAAATTGCTTGGCGAATACTCTGGGAAATCCACCAAACAGCATACGAAATGAATTTAAATCCCCGGGTTTCATCAAACTTATCGACTGCTTTTATGAGACCAAGATTCCCTTCATTAATAAGGTCTTCTAATGGAATGCTATGATGTTGGAATTTTTTGGCGACTGCAACAACAAACCTAAGATTATGTGTAATGAGTTTGTTGAACGCATCTTGATCACCTTTTTTAGAGAGTTGTGCAAGTTTGACTTCCTCTATTGGATCAAGAGGTTCAATCGATTTAATCTCATTGATATAAAGGTCAAGGGCTGTTTTTCCGCCCTGTTGGGATTTTGCCAAACCGATGCGTTATTCAGTTTCTGCCGGGCGATCGGTTTTTGGCGCAGGATCATCGTGTGATCCCTGAGTAAATTTTGCAATCTCTTCTTCGTTTAAATCGTATTCTTTTTTGATCCGCTCAATCTCTTCATTTTTATCATCTATCGCACTTTGGATATCATCAATCCGCTGAACCAATTGATAGAATTCGGTATTGCCGGTAAAATTTACCATATTGTCTTTTCGGGCGTGCTTATGGGAAAGTTTTCCAAGTTTTTCATATTCTTGGGATATTTCCCTGCCAAGCTGATGGATCTCAATTTTTATTTTGCTGATCCGAGTAATTTCCTCTGTTTTAGCAACGGCAATTTTACTGACCTCTTCGGCCTTTTCAACTGCAGCATCGCCCCAGTCTTTCATATTTTTCTTTAGATCGTCCCAAAGTTTTGACATATGCACTCCGTTAGTTCATTTAATTTAATAGATTCTTTCGTCTGAAAAAAATCATTTACTCCCACCCAAATACTTGTTAGCAAGGAAAAAGATCCCGGATCCAATGATTAATGCATTCAGCTCAAGCATAACATTTTTATCCCGAATGCCGATAGCTAACCCCGATAATATCAGTATCATGGAAAAAATTTGAAGACTTCTAAGTAAAATGTATTTCAACCGGTTTCCTTCTCGAAGTAAATGTCAATAAGCGTTTCCAATTCCATTCGTACGAACTGCGTAAATGCTGAATCGGATTATCAGATTTTGCAAGCGTAAGAGTTAAAGCATATTTCATCGAGTCGTTCAGCCTTTCGTAAATCACTCTGTTGATGTACGAAAATCGTAATTTTTCGCGAAGCATCTTGTTCAATTCAAATGCGTACTGATTATTACCCGCAAGATAAGATGCCGCCATCCATCCGGACATCATTCCCACTTTCATCCCAAATCCAAATAAACAATCCTGATATCCACCAGCTTCTCCAATATAAATCTGCTTAGAAAATGGATTTCGGACCGGAAGTTGAAAACTTCCTCTGCTGGCAAACATGTCATCCAAAGAGATTGAAATTCCGGCGCGTTGAAAATACGCGGTCGTCTCTTCTATATAATTTTTGGCGCCTGATTTCGGTTTTTTATACGCCGTTGCGAGCGTTCCTTTTCCCCTTTTGATAATGATATATGCATACCCTTTGGGTGCAAAATTGTCACCCAACAGTAAATGAACTTGATCAGAAAGATCTGATTTAAAACTTCCTCCCTGAATATAGGCCGCGGCTTTTCGAGAACCCGTGGCAATTATGTCTGCTTTTTCGAAATTGCACGTTTCACCCAGTTTAATTTCTACGCCATTATTGATGCACGACCGATACAGCCATTGATCAATCGATTTTGAATGTGCACCTCTACTTACAATCGAAAAAAATGGTTCCCGCGATGATATATTGATAGGATCATTCGGTGGACAATGCACCAAAAATTCGGTAACCGGAAAAGAATCAAGGGAAAATGAATCCAACCCTATTTCCTGAAATAGTTTAAACCGAGTAGGGAAAATCCAATTTTCTAGTCCTTCATAATCTCCGTTCCGAGCACCCCCAATTGTACTTTGTTTCTCAAAAACAACGGAATCAATTCCATTTTTTGCCAGATTTAGCGCGGCCGAAAAACCAGAGATTCCTCCTCCTGCTATCTGTACAGGTTTCAACCCAATTTTTCCGTGAGGATTTTTTTTACTAATTTGGGATCAGACTTCCCTCCCATGGCTTTCATTGTTGCGCCCATAAAAAATCCGAACAATTGTTTTTCACCATTTTGGTATCGTTCAAATTCATTCGAATTATCTGTAATTACAGATTTAACAGCAGATCCAAGTTCATCCATATCTGAAACCTGCAAAAGTCCCTCTTCTTTAATCATTTCTTCTAACGATCTGGGATCATTACCAATTCGCCCCAACAATTCTTTCGCTGTCCCTGCATTTAGTGTTCCGTTTTCCACACATAAAATCAATTCCGCGAGGCGAGCAGGGTCAAGGCCAAGTTGATCAATATCTTTTTGTTTTTCTTTTACAAGTCGAAGTACCTCAACAATGATCCATTTTCCTGCATTCGAGCTGGATATCCCTTCGGAACGAACCCTGTCATAATAATTTAATATAGGTTTTTCACTGGCAAGAATTGTAGCATCTTTATGCGAGAGTCCATCCGACACAAGACGTTTTTCTGCATAAGAAGGAACTTCCCAAGATTCTTTAGATACTCGTTTCATCAGCCCGTTTGTCAAATCCAATTTCACCAAATCCGGTTCAGGGAAATATCGATAGTCATGGGCATCTTCTTTGGTCCGCATGATTTCTGCTTTATTATTTTTTTCATCCCAAAGTAAGGAGCATTGTTTAACGTCTCCTCCGGAATTCAAAACTCCCCCTTGGCGTTCAATTTCGTACCACAGCGCTTTTTCAACGTAACGGAATGAGTTCATATTTTTCATTTCAGTTTTGGTCCCGAGTATCGTTTCACCCCGTTTCCTTAACGAAATGTTCGCATCACAGCGTAATTCACCTTTTTCCATATTGGCATTCGATATTTCTAGAAACCTGACAGTTTGGTGAATTCTCTGAAGATATGCTCTAGCCTCGGATGGATGTCTCATTTCTGGTTCGCTTACTATTTCGATTAGAGGTGCGCCACACCGATTGAAATCCAGTAACGTGTCATCAGTGCCGTTTGAATGAATCGATTTTCCGGCATCTTCCTCTAAATGAATTCGAGTTAGATTAATAGAAGTCTCTTTTCCATCATGCCAAAATGAAACAGCCCCTCCTTCAATGATAGGTTCGTCAAATTGGGAAATTTGGTAGCCTTTGGTTAAATCCGGATAAAAATAATTCTTCCGTGAAAAATGACAAACTTCTCTAATCGAACCCCCAAAGGCTAGACCGAGCCGTATCGCAAGAGCGATTGCTTCTTCATTGACAACCGGCAATGCACCAGGCAATCCGAGGCAAGTTGGGCACGTATGTGTATTGGGATCATCACCGTACACCAATGAACATCCGCAAAACATTTTAGTTTGAGTATTAAGCTGAACATGAACTTCCAACCCGATGACCGGTTCCCAATCCGATAAAATAGAATCTATTTTCCCCATCAACAGGATAGCTGGCGTATGCTTACAATTTCAGGAATTCCTTCTAATTTACTCATAACATCTTTCGGTAATTTTGAATCGACTCGAATTACGGCAAATGCTTCCCCGTCTGTTTTCTTTCTTCCCAACAAATATGCGCCAATATTCACTCCACTTTCTCCAAGCATTGTTCCTACTTTTCCAATCACGCCGGGGACATCTTTGTTGGTTGCAAAAATCATGGTCCCTCGAGGAGTAACGTCCATTTCATTCCCTAAAATATTCACAAGCCGGAGACGACCTCCATCAAATACACTTCCGTCAATGCAATTTTTTTCGCCGGTAGAAATAAGCTTCGTCCTCACCAAATTCGTATAGGCACCACTGTCAGATGAGCGACCTTCTTCAATTTTAATTCCGCGTTCCATCGCCAGCGTTTCTGCATTAATAAAGTTTATCCTTTCCGGCGTTCTGGATTTTAATAATCCTTTTAGAAATGCAAGTACCACCGGTTTTACTTCTTCAATCGTCCCGGCACACTCTACATGAGCAGATACAATTACATCTCCGGCAAGCTGACTTTGAATGGATCCCATAGATTCCGCAAGATCTAGGAAAGGTTGAATTTCTCCTAATTTTGCAGGATCAGAAATCGGCATATTCAACGCACCTGTCAATTTTCCTTCTAATAAAAAGTCTCTTACTTGCTCACAAACAGCAATGGAAACACCTTCTTTTGCTTCTTCAGTGGATGCGCCAAGATGTGGTGTTAGCACGATATTTTTCGCTGACAATAATGGATGGTTTTGCGGCAACGGCTCTTCGGTAAATACATCAACAGCTGCACCTGCGATCCTATCCGAATTCAAAGCGTCTGCGAGATCTTTTTCATTGATGATGCCCCCTCGAGCTACATTTATGATTCTGGCAGTCGGTTTCATCATGGTAAATTTATTGCTATCAATCAAATCCCGAGTGTCATCCGTTAATGGAACATGAAGCGTAATAAAATCTGCCTGTTTCAAAAGGGAATCCAAATCCATCATGGTAACTTCTTCCGGATTGAATAATTCAGGATTTAAAAATGGATCAAACCCTAATACATTCATGTCAAAAGAACGGCACCTTGTCATGACTTCTCTCCCAATTTTCCCCATGCCTACAATACCTAAAGATTTTCCTCTAAGCTCAGAACCCACGAGTGCATGACGATTCCATTCACCCATTGCAAGCCCGGCGTGACCTAAATGAATGTTGCGGGATAAAGATAGCATGACAGCAATCGTATGCTCTGCTGCCGAAACTGTATTGACGTCGGGTGTATTCATAACGACTACACCTTTTCTCGTGGCAGCAGGAATATCTATATTATCCACACCAACGCCAGCGCGGCCTACAACTTGGAGGTCTTTTGCTTGCTCAAGAATGTCTGCATTCACCTTGGTGCCACTCCGAATTACCCAACCGCTAATTTCACCCACAGAATCAGCAAGCTCAGATGGATCTGCATTCATTTTATCTAATACATCAAATCCGGCTTTTTCCAAAATGGAAAGACCGGCAGGAGCAATGGGATCACTGACTAATATTTTTTTCATTTATTTATCCTTGGGATGCAATCAAGTTAAGAGCAGAGCCTGCTTTAAACCATTCAATCTGAATATCCGATAAAGTATGAGAGGCAGAAATAATGTCTTCTGTCCCATCTTTATGTTTTGCGATAATTGTTATTTTACTTTCTGGCGCTAAACTATTTAAATCGCCAATGGCCAATCTGTCTTCTTCCTTGATTAAATCATAATTTGATTTTTGAACAAATGTTAGAGGTAAAATGCCCTGTTTTTTGAGATTCGTTTCAGCAATCCGAGCAAAACTTTTAGTGATAATTGATCCACATCCAAGAAATCGTGGTTCCATGGCAGCATGTTCTCTGCTGGATCCCTCTCCATAATTCTCGTCTCCGACTGCTACCCAACCAATTCCATTGTCTTTGTAAGCCCTCGCAATTTCATTAAAGTCCATTCCCGTTTCACCGGTTAAAACATTAAACCCTTTCCCAACTTCATCTGTAAATGAATTGACCGCACCAATGAACATATTGCCGGATATATTATCTAAATGTCCTCGAAATTTCAACCATGGTCCAGCTGGTGAAATATGATCTGTAGTACATTTCCCTTTGGCTTTTACCAACACGGCAAAATCCTTAAAATCATTTCCGTCCCACGGTTCAAACGGTTCTAAAAGCTGTAACCTTTTACTATCTGGACTCACAATAATGTTAATAGCCGACCTATCTTCCGGCGGGGCGGAAAATCCTGATTCACATTCACTAAATCCGGTTGGAGGAAGTTCCTTTCCGATCGGCGGAGCGAGAAAAATTTCTTCACCATTTTCATTCGGAATGGAATCAGTCATCGGATTGTAACTGAGTTTTCCACCGATGGCCAAAGCAGTCACAATTTCTGGACTTGCGATAAACGCTTGGGTAGCAAAATTTCCGTCATTCCTTCTTGCGAAATTCCGATTGAAAGATGATAAGATAGAATTTGCTTCGCCTTCTTCCTTATCCAACCGCTTCCATTGCCCAATACACGGTCCGCAGGCATTTGCTAAAACGGTTCCGCCTAAATCCTCTAATACTTTAAGCTGACCATCGCGTTCAATGGTTGCCCGGACCAATTCTGAACCGGGAGTAATCATAAAATGGGTTTTTGCGGTCAGTCCTTTTTTCAAAGCTTGCCCGGCAACATTCGCTGAGCGATCAATATCCTCATACGAAGAATTGGTGCAACTTCCGATAAGCGCTACGGATAAATCATCCACATAATCATTTGTAACAATATCTTCTTTCATCTGAGAAAGGGGTCGAGCTAAATCCGGTGTAAAAGGACCAACAATGTGTGGTTCGAGTTCTGATAGGTTTATTTCAATAATTTCATCGTAATACGGTTCCGGATTTTCAATGACTTCAGGATCAGCACATAAATGGGTTTTGACTTCATTCAATATAGATTCCAGCTTCTTCCTACCCGTAAGATTCAAGTAATCATTCATCCGATTATCGTAGGGAAAAACAGACGTAGTTGCTCCAATTTCGGCGCCCATATTTGTAATCGTTCCTTTACCTGTGCAACTAATAGATGATGTTCCCGGACCAAAGTACTCCACAATTTTTCCAGTTCCGCCCTTCACAGATAAAATACCCGCAAGTTTAAGAATAACATCTTTCGGCGATGTCCACCCGTTTAATTCTCCAATTAAGTGCACACCAATAATTCCAGGACATTGCAGTTCCCAAGGCATGCCAGCCATTACATCTACAACATCGGCGCCTCCGACTCCAATAGCAAGCATTCCGAGCCCTCCAGCGTTAGGAGTGTGGGAATCGGTCCCAATCATCAGTCCACCGGGAAAAGCATAATTTTCGAGTATTATTTGATGAATAATTCCGGCGCCGGGTTTCCAAAATCCGAGTCCGAATTTTTTACTTACTGAATGCAGAAAATCATACACCTCTTTATTGGTAACCTCCGCATTATTCAAATCTTCGAGCGATCCTTCGTGAGCTTGAATCAAATGATCGCAGTGGACAGTGGACGGAACAGCTGTGGTATTTTTCCCTGCGGACATAAATTGAAGCAAAGCCATTTGGGCTGTAGCATCCTGCATCGCAACGCGGTCTGGATTTAAATAAAGATAATCACCTTGTCTTTCGGGAATGGACGAGAGCGGTTCGCACAAATGGGAAAATAATATTTTTTCAGAAAGAGTTAACGGGCGATTAAACGTAGTACGAACATCCAAAACTTTTTGAGGCAACTCAGACATCATTTTTTTAATCATTTCTAAATCAAACATAGTGGGTAATTCTCCTTATGAACTAATGCCCGGGAACACTCAAGGGCAGATGTCCGTATGAAATTCAATCTTAAAAATTACGCAGGTCATTACCTTTATCCAATTTCAATACCAATGAATACAGTATATTTTCACCTAATTATGAAACGATCTTTAATCCTTAGCTTCATTTCGCTGGTTTGCATATCTGCTGCGCCTCAAATTACCGTGATATCCTCCAACGAATCTGCACTTGTTTTTCGAGTTGATTTTTCACCTCAAACCGAAGATGATTTAAAACCATTTTCAGTTTTAATGGGAATCCCAACCGATAGTTATCCGAATTTAGAAGTTGTGAATGATGGACTGGAAGAATTTCAGAAAATTCCCGAAAATCAATTCAAACAAGGCGTCCGGTGGATCCAAAAACAGAATCTTCGCGGACTACATACAGCTTCCTTAGAAATCTCACCCGTTTACAATCCAACACAATATTATAAATCCATGTTGATTTCGATTCAATTTGAGGACGCAAACATACGCACCACTACTGCAAATCCGACCCAGAAAAATTTTCTCTCTAACAGAATTCTAAATTGGAATGTTGCGCAATCGTGGTTTTTACCACAAAACATTTCGAGGAAGAGAATCGCACCAGAATTTTCAAGCGGAACCTGGATTCGTTTCTCGGTTCAATCTGACGATGCATATTATATCACTGGCAACACACTTTTGGGTTTATCCGGAATCCCCCTCGATTTTGATTTGCGAAGTTTGAAAATGTATTCAAGCGCACAGTATGGACGTTCTCTTACCAATGCATATACCCAAGGAACACAATCCGAGCGTCCCATCCCGGATAATTTGACAGAAATTGCAATTACTTTCCGTGATAATAATGACGATTTATTGGATTCAGGCGATACTCTAATATTTTACGGAAGAGGCGCGAGTGGGTTCGATGTTAATGTGTCCAGTATAGATTATCATACCAATCTTTATTTTACAGGGAATACGGTTTGGCTTTTCATTCCGGACGATTCAACAGAAAGAGGGAAAAGAATGGAAGCTCAAACAACAGTTCCATCTCCACTCGTCAGTATGACCTACGGATTAATGTTTAAACACGTTGAAGTTGATCTTATCAACCCTTTTGAATCCGGATTGGCTTGGGTTGGACCGTCCATTTCCAATGGATCATCCTATTCAACGGTTTTCTCCTTGGGAACGCCCAATGCATCCGTTGCACCAACTACAACTATTGGCCTTTACGGCGGAGAAGCTTCTTCCACATCAAATTCCAATACATCTCACTTGATTCGCCTTTACCAGAGCACCACATCAGGATCTTCCCTTGGTTCCCTTTCTTGGTCTGGAGTTGGATCAAAAACTGGTTCATTTCCTATCAATAACTTGAATTCCGGAACCAATACTTTCTTCCTAAAAAATGAAGCATCCTCTTCGAATTCAAAGCCGTATATGGATTATTTTACTCTTTCATATGGGGAAGAATTGTCCGCCTCCGAAACCTACGAATTTTTTGCGCCAATCGATGGCAACAAAATCACTTTCGAATTTGATGGCATTCCAGATCAAGTGTGGAATATCACCGATCCAGCAGCGCCAATACCATTATTAATTGGTTCAAACAATTCAAAAGGAACAATTTCTTTAGACCTACCTTCCGATACAACACAACGTTTTCTGGTGGTTAATCTGGATGACATAACTGAAATCATCGAATTTGATTTGGAATTAGAAAACCCATTTGAAACACTCAGGATTCAACATTCCGGTACAGATCATTTAATTATTGGACCTCGTTTATTTTCAGAAGAAGCTGCTGATTTAGTCAATCATAGAACCAGTTCTATTTACGTGAATCTCGAAGACATTTATGCAGAATTTTCCGGAGGGAATGCTGATCCGGTAGCTATCCGATTTTTTATTCAATGGACTCAAGAAAATTGGACGACCAAACCAAGCCATGTTTTGTTGTTAGGCGATGCAGATTTTGATTATCGAAATATTAGTGGAGAATCAAAAAACCAAGTTCCAACCATTGAGGTCGGATACAACTCTTCTGCACGAGCAACAGATGATCGCCTTGCCACCATTAAAGGTGTACTTCCGGAAGTCTCACTTGGCCGGTTTCCAGCTCAATCGGAATCGGAGGTTTCTGACTATATAGAAAAAGTAATTGAATATGAAACCAATCCAATTTCCGGGCTTTGGCGACAAAAAGTAACCCTTGTTGCAGATGACGGTGCTCGTCCTGAAAATGACCTTCCCGAAATTTCCACGGGAAAAAGCCATACCAACAATTCCGAAAGTCTTGATAACATTGTACCGCAAAGTATTGAAGTTCAAAAACTGTATATGCTGGAATATCCTGAAGTAAGTGATGCGTCCACTTATGGAGTGTCTAAACCTGACGCCACTGAGGCACTTTTAAATGTGTTGCAGGATGGAACTGCAATCATTAATTATATCGGTCACGGATCTAGCAGCCAGTGGGCACAAGAAGCTCTCATAATTCAAAGTCGCGATTTGCAATCTATCAATACGGGTATGAAATTACCGCTCTGGATTGCCGGTACATGTTCTTGGGGGCATTTTGATCAATTAGATTCCGAGTCGTTTTCCGAGGAGTTAATTCGTCAAGACATGAACGGAGCAGCCGCAATTATTACTACCAGCCGTGCTATTTCAGTCTACAGCAATCAAACGTATCTTGTAGCGATATTTAATGCGTTATTTCCAAATGGAAATGTAACGGATAATTCTATTGGATCAATTTTGCAATCTGTTAAAACAGGCGGGTCATCCGGTGAATTATTTCATCTTTTTGGCGATCCCGCTTTGAAAATATCAATTCCCTCGGATACTGCTTCGGTAACTTCAGTTTCACCAGATACCTTAAAGACGCTCGAAACCGGAACATTTTCAGGATCATGGCTTGGCCAAACAGGAAAAAAATCTTCGGGATTTGCTTCACTTTTAGATGCAGAACGATCAGTAACGCGACAATATAATTTTTTATCTACCACACAGGAACTATCTTATTCTCTTCCGGGCGCAACATTATTCAGGGGACAGTTTTCGGTTAATGATGATCAATTCACCGGAACACTACGAGTTCCAAAAGATATTTCTTACTCAAACAATCCCGGACTTTTACGCGTGTACCTAACTCATAATGATGCCAGCACCGGCGCACTTGGACTTTTTCAAAACATTCTATTTGCAGGTGGATCAGAATCAACCGATAATGCCGGTCCTATCATTTCCTTTGAAACTGAAGATAGGCGAGCAATTCGAACCGGAGATCATTTAGTTAAAGAGGATAGACTTTTTGTAAGAATTTCGGACCCGATTGGCGTAAATCTCACCGGTGAGGTTGGACACGAAATCATTCTGACGAATCTCACAAGTGAAACATCCAAAGATATAACCGCTGGGTTCGTCTATGATCTTGATCAAATACAAACAGGCACAACAGAACTTAATCTTTCTGAATTTTCTAATGAATTATCCATACAAATTAAAGCGTGGGATAATGCCAATAATCCGACAGAAACAGATTTATCTCTATCTCTTACTAATATAGACCAACTAAACCTTTACCACGTTTTAAATTTCCCGAATCCATTTTCTACCACCACACAATTCACATTTGAAATAACAGCTTCTGCGGAAGTATTAATTAATATATATACTCTCGGTGGACGAAAAATAAAATCTATAGAAAAATATTTTCAAATCGGATATCACTCTGTTGATTGGGATGGGCGGGACTCATTTGGACACCGGATAGCAAATGGATCCTATTTATATGAAATAATTGCAGTAAACGGCGAACGGAAAGTTTCCGAAATTAAAACAATCGTAAAATTTCAATGACCGAAATTCCCATTATATTAGCATCTGAGTCTCCACGGAGGAAACAACTTTTGGATCAGATTGATATCAAATGTACCGTGATCCCATCCGAAATTGAAGAAGAAAAACCCAAAAGGGAAAATCCGATGGATTATGCTGTTAGACTTGCTTCAGCTAAAGCATCTGCCATAGCAAAAACCCATCCGGATGGGCTAGTGATTGGCGCAGATACCATTGTGGTCCTGAATGATGAAATCCTCGGAAAGCCAGCTGACAGAAATGATGCAATCCGAATTCTTTCCAAACTTTCCGGCAAAACGCATACAGTCATCACGGGAGTGTCAATTCAATCGATTAATCACAAAGTTGCAAGCGACTTTTATGAAGAAACAACCGTATCATTTAAAAATATAAATGATTCGGATATCTACAAATATATTGATACTTACAAACCATTTGATAAAGCTGGAAGTTATGGAATCCAAGATCCTTTTACCGTTTGGATAAGGAGCATTAATGGATGCTTTTTTAATGTTATGGGATTCCCATTATCTTCGTTTTTTGAGCGATTTCGTACAATTATTTCACAAATTGACAATAAAAAGCGAAATACTGTTGGTGGCAAGAGTTCAGCCCTTTAATTTTAGCCTAAGCTATGGCAGAATTTTATAAAGAACTCAAAGCCCTCCGGGAAGAGAAACAAATCATCCTTGAGGATATCCACGCTAAGACTAAAATTAACTTGGAATACCTCAAGGCGATTGAAGATGGTCAGTTTGATATCCTCCCAAAACCGTATATCCGTCTATTTCTGAAAGCATATACTATCCAAATCGGTGGTGAGCCAGAAAAATCTTTAAATCAATTAGAACAAATGATGGCTGCGAGGGAAAATAAACCTTTCTCTACTCCGGCGCCATCGCAAAGGATCATTAAAGAAATACAATCCGAAGAAAATATGCACCCTGAGTCGCGCTCACCCAAAAAAGTGCGATCGGATGTGACCAAAGGAATCCTTCTGCTTACAACATTTCTTTTTGCCATTTTTATTATCCGCAAAATAAATACAGAAGTGCCACCGCCATCCTTAAAAGAGCAGGGTTCAATAAAACCCAACCAAGAAGCATTTATCACTTCGGAGGATTTGATGCTTCATTTCGGCTTAGATTTATCCCATGAAAGTATTATCGAAACCGATCCGCCATACATGGTTAAAATCAGTACAATAAATCCCTTGTTGTTTTCGGTAACGAATGATCATAAAAATACCGAATATCAATCTTTGTCAGCTGGAGATCATTTGATTTATTCTTTTCAACAAAAATTAAGTCTTATTCTCAAAAGTTCTCTGGGTGTCAAAATCACCATCAATGGTCAATCTCTTTCCACTTTTGAAGAACGTCAGAATCCTGTACGGCTTCATTTTTCTGTGGAATCGTCTTCAAAAACTGTGAAGACAGACTACTTCATTCCGAAGTAAATCACTTAACCCTTTCCTTTAACTCAGATCGCCTAATCCATCCTTTAGCGATGGAATACCCTAAATAATTCAAGTTATTATGTAAATAAGTATTGACAAGAGTGGGTAATAGTAAATATATTGTGGGTAGTTGTGGGTTACAATCCCTAATCATTATGTGGCTATGACATTAACAGATAATACATTTTCCGGCGAATATTCATATTCGATTGATTCTAAAGGAAGGGTCAATATCCCGGCCAAATTCCGACAGGCGCTCTCTGTAGAGAATGAAAACACATTCGTTATTACTCGTGGAATGGACCCATGCGTTTGGGTTTATCCTTTGACTGAATGGAAATTTATCGAAACAGAATTAAGAGAACTCTCATCTCTAGCATCTCTCAATAGAACATTTATACGAAATACAACTCGGTACGCCACACCAGTTACATTCGACAAGCAGGGGCGAATTCAAATTACATCGTCCCTGATAGAATTCGCAGGACTCAAAAAAACATCTCTCATCATTGGGATGATTAATAAAATAGAAGTTTGGAATCCGGAAACTTTGAAAAAAACGGAAAAGAAGAATCTTGAAATTGATTCAACGGAATATGACACTCTCGCAGAAAAAATTATACTCTAATGCCTTCCCAGCATACGCAGGAAACCGGACAATACCATATTCCTGTGATGGCACCGGAAGTTCTGGAATTTTTGAAAGTTCAACCAGGCCATGTGTATCTGGACGGAACTGTGGGTGCAGGTGGGCATGCTTCTCACATTCTTGCAGCGCTGAAACCTGTAGGGAGGCTGATCGGTCTTGATCGCGATGAAGACGCTTTGGACATCTGTAAAACTCGGTTCACAAGCGCCTCTTCGCTTCTTTCTCTTCACCATTGCTCCTACCATAATTTTCCCCAAATCCTCGAAAAGCTCGGGGTAACTCAATTGAAAGGATTATTATTAGACCTTGGTCTTTCATCCATGCAATTGGATTCATCCCATCGAGGATTTTCTTACCGCTCTTCGTCTCCTTTGGATCTTCGTTTCGATCCATCCAAAGGTCTAACAGCCGCAGAACTCATTGAAGCTTCAACCGAAAAGGAGTTAAGCACATTTTTTCGAGATTTCGGTGAAGAACGTCGGTCCGGTAAAATTGCGTATATGATTAAAAAAATAGGATATATCGGAACAACGGACGATTTGATTGAAGCTATCAGGCGGAGCACGCCACCCGCTAATAGAAATCGTACTCTTGCCCGAATTTTTCAAGCGCTGAGAATTGCGGTGAATGGTGAATTAAAAAAACTCTCTTACTTTTTAAATCATTTTCTCGATTCGCTCGAAATTGGTGGGAGAATTGTTATTTTAAGCTACCATTCTCTCGAAGACAGATTGGTGAAGCACAAATTTAAATCTCTAAAGCAACAGAGTAAGTTAACGATTCTTACTCGAAAACCCCTTATTCCGTCTGAAAAGGAACAAAATGAAAACAGCCGATCGCGAAGTGCAAAACTTCGTGCGGCAGAACGGATTGCCTAATGCCAGTATCGCGATCAAAGCGGAAACGTTTAAAAAGTCAAAAAGAATTTTTACACACTTTGCTCTTTTTCGGAATTATTACTATGTCCATTTCAGGGCTTCTGTTTTACCTCTGGGTTTATACAGAAATTGATGAAACGCTCACAGGCATTGAAGTTCAAAATAAGACAATAAATGAACTGCATAATTCTATTGAAGAGTTGAATGGAGAGATTGCTCGCCTCGAAAGGGTTGACCGAATTACTTCTATCGCTCGAAAAAAATTAGATATGGTAGTGGCGCATCCTGAAACGATCGTCGTCTATGTCGATTCATTTGTTTCGCTGGACAACAATGACTAAAACATTTATGAAATATCGGGCGCGGGTTACCGTTGTGTCGGGCTTCGTTATTATTACGTGGGTAACCTTGTCTATGCGGCTATTTCAAATTATGATTGTTGACGGCGAAGGGTACCGTGAAAAAGGAATGGCCCAAGCCCGTAGAACAGAACCGATTCCTTTTGTTCGCGGAAATATCTATGACAGGAAAAACCGATCTTTAACCAAAAATATTATACAATATTCATTCGCTTTTGTGCCTAATGAAATTTCAAATCCTGAAACTTTGGCAGAAGCGCTTAGTCAAATTAGCAAGCGATCAAAAGATTATTACGTAGAAAAAATAAGTGGGGCAAATAAATTTACCTATTTAGAACGAAACGTTGAAAAACGGGATTGTCAGACTTTAATTGAAAATCCACCTGAAGGATTAATTGTCCTGCGAAATCCTCGGCGATACTACCCCCATTTAAATATTGCCTCTCAAATATTGGGATTAACAAATGTGGATGATAAAGGAATTGCCGGAATCGAAATGCAGTTTAACTCCTACCTCACTGGAAATAAGGGTTGGATCGTCAAACAGAAGACCAATAATGGAAGACTAAATCCAAAAAATGGATTTCCATTTAAAAGACCTGATGATGGAAAAAACATTCAACTCACAATTGATTTAGACTTCCAAGCCATCCTTCAAGAAGAATTGTTATCCCAAATGATTCGATCGAAATCCATCGGTGCAACAGGCGTTATTTTAGATCCGCAAACAGGATCGATTTTAGCTATGGCATCTCTTCCAGATTTTGATCCAAATCGACCTGGGCTCTATCCGATTGAAAACCAAAAAAATAAAGCTATAACTGATCAAATTGAACCGGGGTCAACCTTTAAGATTGTCGCTGCTTCTGCAGCGTTAGATCGGAAAGCAGTCCAGCTCATGGAAGAATTTAATTGTGAGAATGGAAGTTTTGAATATGCCGGTCAAACCATAAAAGACTGGGAAAATTTCGGTCTGCTAACTTTTTCACAAATCATCGAACAGTCTAGCAATGTTGGTGTAATAAAAATTGCAGATCGGCTTGGTCCGAACCTTTTGCATCGGTATGCCAGAGATTTTGGGTTTGGAATTCCAACAGCTGTATCTTTGCCGGGCGAAGCCAAAGGAATCCTTCGAGCGACTAATGAATGGTCTGCAATCACCTTAGCCGAATTATCTCTTGGGCATGAAGTCGGTGTAACTGCCCTTCAGTTGGGACTTGCATATTCTGCAATTGCTAATGGTGGATTTTTAGTCAAACCTAGGATTGTAAATCAAATTATGACTTCCAACATGAATGGAAAGTCGTCCATTGTGTACACCGAGCGTCCGGAGGTGATTCGAAAAGTAATGCCGGAATCAGTTTCTCGGACCATGCGAGAAATCCTCGTGAAAGTTGTCGATCGAGGAACCGGAACGAACGCTGCAATTCCCGGATGGTCTGTAGCCGGAAAAACAGGTACAGCGCAGAAATTTATAGATGGAAAATATTCGGATAAAAAATTCATTTCAAATTTTGTCGGATTCTTCCCTGCCGAAGATCCGAAATTGTTAGCTGTCATTATTTTGGATGAACCTGCTCATGGATTTCATTGGGGCGGCCAAGGTGCAGCTCCGGTATTTAGAAGAGTGATGGAACGGATTATTAATATGGATGATTCATTTATGCCAACTCCACAAAAAAAGAAATTTCAAAACAATCCTATTCTTGCGCAAAACAATCCGGTTGTATCGTCCTCACTGAAACCGGTCAACCCAGTTATTCTTGCCACGCAATCTTTAGGTATCATTCAGCACAGCGATAATCGATCTTTTGTTCCAAACGTACGCGGAATGAGTCTTAAAAAAGCAAAACAAATTTTTAAGGAAAATGGCTTTAAAGTTATGGCGGAAGGGTCCGGACAAGTCACGTGGCAACATCCTAAACCGGGAACAAACCTGGTTCACGGTGCTATATGCAAGATAGGATTAAGATGAGCGTTCCTCTCAATAAACTAATAACTGGACTTGTGTTTCAAAACGGCGATGTGCCACCGACTCCCATTACCGGAATTGCTACCCATGCTGATCAAGTAAAATCGGGCAACCTGTATATTGCTATTCATGGTACCGTCGCTGACGGGCATGATTTTGTTCCGATGGCACTCGACAACGGCGCTGCTGCTGTGATCAGTAATGGACGAGACTTGGGAAATTTACCGGTGCCACAAATAAAAGTCGGAAACCCTAGAAAAGCCACATCTATTGTAGCAGCGGAATATTTTGGACATCCATCCAAATCACTTCATGTGACTGGAATTACAGGAACAAATGGAAAAACCACAGTCGCCACTCTTTTGAAATCCATCTTCACGCAGGCGCAATTCAAAACTGCTCAATTGGGCACTTTGGGAATAATCGCTGATGGATTCCCACGGGAAAAAATTTTAACTACTCCCGACCCGATCTCGCTTCATCGTATGCTTGCTAAATTAAAAACTCAGGGATTTACGCATATTATTATGGAGGTTTCATCGCATGCATTAAATCAGCACAGAGTTTCGGATGTGGAATTCAATACAGCAATTCATACCAATTTGACGCCTGAGCATCTGGATTATCATGAAACAATGGAAGAATATTTTCAAGCAAAGGCGCGGCTTTTCAAATCGTTGCCCATCACTGGAACATCTATTGTTAATATGGACGACGAGAGCGGGATTCGATTCCAAAAGGAGTGCGTTGCGCCGGTCATTACAACAGCACTTCAAAATGGTACAGACATTTCCTTTGCAGAAATTGAAAATGATTTGAACGGAATTCATGGAATTATCAAAGCAGGCGACCTACGAATCCCGATCGCTTCCTCCCTTATCGGAACCTTTAATGCTGAAAATATTTTATCCGCAGTTGCCGGCGCCATACCCATGGGTATTCAACCTGAAACCATTTCGGAAGGAATCAACAACTGCTTTGCGATTGAAGGGCGAATGGAGCAATTTCCATTATTATCCGGCGGAACAGCAATTGTTGATTACGCACATACACCGGATGCTTATGAAAAAGTGCTTTCGACCATAAAAATATCTGCAGGCAAACAGTCTCGCATTACGCTCATATTTGGATGTGGTGGAAACAGAGATCATCAAAAACGACCGTTAATGGCATCGGTTGCTGAAAATTATACCGATCGATGCTTTGTAACGCCGGATAATCCGCGAAACGAGAAACTTTCTAGCATCAATGCGGACATCCTTAAAGGGTTTTCATCCAATTGCTACACCGTTTTCAATGATCGTGGCGAAGCACTACGAAAGGCTCTTAAGGAGGCAATTGATAACGACATCGTCATTGTACTTGGAAAAGGACGGGAAAATTATCAGGATATTAAAAATGAAAAAGTACCCTACTCTGATGTAGAAATTATTCTGGAATACGCAAATGCGGATTGACCTTCCACACCCCTCCGAATTTGCCGCATTGCATAAGTTCAATGTTTCTGAAACGATTTCAGGGATTTCAACCGATTCTAGGGAATGCCAAAAAGGGGATCTCTATATTGCAATAAAAGGGGAACGCTTGGATGGGCATCAATTTGTTTCAAATGCGCTTGAGCAAGGAGCCGTTGCCGCATTGGTAAACCAAGAATATTCTACAGGATCTTCTCAAGAAATTGTTGTCCATGATACTATTGTTGCTTTGGGTGACCTTGCAAATCAATGGCGCCAGCAATTCGATATACCAATTATCGGCATAACGGGTTCCAACGGAAAAACGTCCACTAAAGACTTAGTGACTCACGCATTGTCAAAATTCCAATCCGTTCATGCAACTCAGGGTAATTATAACACGTCTATCGGGCTACCACTAACCCTTCTTTCCATGGCGAAAAGCTCAACCATTGCTATTTTAGAAATGGGAGCCAATCAGCCCGGTGACATTCAGACCTTATGTGAAATTGCAGAACCCACTCACGGATTAATTACTAATATTGCTCCTGCTCATCTTGAAGGGTTCGGAACAATAGATTCCATTGCGCAAACAAAGGCAGCCTTATTTGATACGCTCGTAAATGGGATATCTTTTGTGAATGCAGCAGATTCAAGAATTCTTGAATTGAACGTTCCCAATGAGAAAATGACATTCGGATTAACATCAGATTGTGACTTCCCTGCCGATATTCACCATGAAGAAGATGGAACCATTACATTAACTGTGGATTCCCAAGAAATTCCGACAAATTCTCAAAATTTATCATTTTCGAAAAATGTGATAGCAGCTGCAGCTCTTACAGTAACATTGGGGTTAGAGTGGAATCATTTCAAACAAGCAGTTCTCTCCTTTAACCCTCCACAAGGTCGCTGTCAGGTAAGACGTTCGAATGGTATTACCATTATAGATGATACCTACAATGCGAATCTAGAATCCACCGAAGCGGCGATAGATTACTTGTCTGCATTCAGCGGAAACGGACGAAGAATGCTCGTGTTTGGCGACATGTTTGAACTTGGATCAAGTTCTCTTGATCAGCATCGAAAAGTAGGGAAAAAATGCGTAGATGCAAAATTAGACGTACTATTTACCGTTGGACCTGAATCTGCCCAAACAGACTTGGTGGCATCTATGCTTCCGCTTCATCAACATTTTGATTCAAAAGAAGAATTGGTTGAAAAGTTGAAAAATATTATTGAATCTGGAGACCACCTTCTGATAAAGGGTTCGCGAGGGATGGCGATGGAAACTATCGTAGATAAATTGGTGACCACCTAATGTTGTATCACCTTCTTTTCCCACTTCGAGATCAATTTTCGCCGCTAAATCTTTTCCAATACATCACTTTTCGTTCCGCATCTGCAGCAATGGTCGCCCTGATTATTTGTTTTTTCTTAGGACCCAAGATTATCAGGTTACTTCAAAATCGGCAGATTGGCGAAGAAATTCGTGAAGATGGACCAAAATCTCATCAATCCAAAAAAGGAACACCTACAATGGGAGGATTGATTATTCTTTTCGCAGTCATTCTTCCGACAATTCTATTCGCTGATTTAAACAACCCGTTTATTCAGATTATTTTAGTTACTGTCGCTTGGATGGGAATGATCGGATTTTTAGATGATTACTTAAAAGTAGTAAAAAAAATGAAAATGGGACTTATCGCGCGATATAAAATGATTGGGCAAATACTTTTAGGGTTGCTCGTTGCTGTGTGGATTCAATATACGCCCGAATTTAAAGACGTGTGGAGTTCTACATCCGTTCCCTTTTTGAAAAATGTGGAAATCAATTTTGGAATGCTTTATCCGCTCTTTGTCATTTTAGTCATCACGGGTACATCAAATGCTGTAAATCTTACGGATGGATTAGATGGTTTAGCTGCAGGATTGCTTGCCATCGCTTTCGGAGTTTTCGGCGCAATTGCTTATATCACCGGGCGAGTAGATTTTTCGGATTATCTAAATATTCTCTATCTTCCCGGTGCAGGAGAATTAACCGTTTTTGCTTCCGCCATTGCCGGCGCGTGTCTCGGGTATTTATGGTTTAATGCTGCTCCTGCTGAAATCTTTATGGGCGATGTCGGATCCCTTTCTACCGGTGCGGCTTTGGGATCAATGGCAATTTTATTGAAAAAGGAATTTTTATTGCTGATCATTGGTGGAGTCTTCGTTTGGGAAGCAGTGTCTGTCATACTTCAAGTTGGTTATTTCCGTTGGACAAAAAAGACAACCGGCGAAGGAAAGCGATTATTTCTCATGGCGCCAATACATCATCATTTTGAATTGAAAGGGTGGCCGGAATCCAGAGTTGTTATCCGTTTTTGGATTATTGGAATATTACTTGCACTTTTTTCACTAACAACATTCAAAATCCGCTGATGGACATTTCAAACAGAGCGGCTATTGATTTAATGGGAAAAAATGTTACCGTTCTCGGTATCGGTAAAAGTGGCATTGCAGCAGCAAAGCTCGGACAGAAATTGGGTGGTTGTATTTTCATAAGTGACCAAAACAATTCTAATAAAATCAGTTTATCATTGAATACTTTATCCGAAATGGGAATTTCTGGCGAAGCGGGAATACATTCTGACCGCGTTCAAGAGTCAGACCTCATAGTCGTTTCACCTGGAATTTCACGATGGGCTGAAGTCATTGCGAAAGCCGATTCAAACAATATCCCGGTAGTGGGTGAAATCGAATTTGCCAGTTGGTTCACAAATGCACCCATTGTAGCAATAACGGGATCCAACGGTAAAACGACAACCGTTCATTTATTGCATGAAATGTGTAGCACAGATTCACTTCACAGCAGTTTAGCAGGAAATGTTGGATTTCCCTTTTCTGAAGCTGTTTTGAATGATATTAATTCACCTGATCAGAAACGGATATATGTTCTCGAAATTTCTAGTTTTCAGATGGAATTTACTATCCACTTCTACCCCCATATATCTGTATTTCTCAATATTACACCTGATCATTTAGACCGCCATAAGGACATGGAAGAATATGTTAACGCAAAATTAAAATTAGCGGATCGCCAAACTTCTTCTGATTTTATTATTTACAATTTAGATGATACCCTTCTGTCTTCAGCATTTGATTCGGCCACCGCTACAATATTCCCATTTAGTCTTAAATCAAACGAAACATTATTTGGATTGAATGAAACAAAAATTTTCGATGAAGAGCACGCAACCCTCATCGATCTGGAACGAATCGCCCTGCCTGGCAGGCACAACCTCGCTAACCAGTTAGCTGCCGCATCTGCGGCCCATCTTTTGGGTGTGGATCATAACCACATTTCCCAGGTGATGGAAACGTTTGCTGGTGTGGAACATCGCCTTGAAACTGTGATGGATAGTAAAGGTGTGACATACATAAACGACTCAAAAGCCACCAATGTGGACGCGGTCAATGTCGCCCTTGAAAGTCTTAGCACGCCAACCATCCTAATCCTCGGAGGAATTGATAAAGGTGGTGATTTCACAACGCTCCTTCCACATACCCACAACTACCTAAAAGAGGTTATTGCTTTCGGGCAGGCGCGAAACCAGATTGAAAACGTCATCGGAGACTCGGTGATTTTCACGTCAGTTGAAAATCTTCAAGAAGCTGTTAATCTTAGCCGCGAGCATGCTGAAGCTGGATATTCAGTATTGTTTTCACCCGGATGCTCTAGTTTTGATCAGTTTCAAAGTTATGAAGAGCGTGGTAGAGCATTTAAAAATGCCGTAAGAAAATTTGATGTAGCATCATGAAGCAGCTTAACATTATTAATAAAAAATACGATAGACCGCTTTTGATCGGAATTTTTGGATTGTGTGTTATCGGAACCGTCATGTTGTATAGCGCCAGCACAACACGATCACTTAATTTTACAGATGGATTTACCAACACCATGTACCTTCAGTTGCACTTAAAAAGGTTGTTCGTTGGAATCATTGCCCTCATCTTTTTTACCATGTTTGATTACCGTAAACTAAAGCGCATTGCCCCCATTGCAGTCGTTGTTTCCATCGTAATGCTTGCCTTAACAAAAATCGTTTATCTAATTCAAGGAAACACATTTCCCGCAAGATGGCTTCACTTCGGATTTATGACGTTACAAACATCAGAGCTTGCAAGGTTTTCACTCATTCTTTTTTTGGCTTCTTACATTGACCGGAAGCGTAATACGATTAAGGATTACTATAACGGATTTGCGCCACCAATCATAGTTATGGGCGTTATAACTGCACTCATTATTATTCAACCAGATTTTAGTACGTCTGTCCTGATTTCCGTTATCGGAATGGCGATGCTTTTTTTCGGAGGAGCTAGATTTTCGCACATCCTAGCTACTACCATTGGTGCCATTACAATTCTCATTCCTGCAGGATTGGCGAGAGGCTACCGAGTTTCTAGATGGGAAACATGGTGGAGCCCCGAAAATGCTTCGAGCGACGCGATGCTTCAAATTAGCCAATCCTTGATTTCCCTCGGGAATGGCGGTCTGTTTGGAATGGGACTTGGAAATAGTACCGAAAAAAATATGTTCCTTCCAACGCCACATACAGATTTCATCTTTGCTATTATTGGAGAAGAAATTGGGTTTCTTGGAACCGTTGCCGTACTTACGCTTTTTCTTTTCCTATTTCAACGTGGAATAAAAATCGCTAAAGAGACTACTGACTTATTTGGTGTAATGGTCGCTTTGGGCATTTCATTCAGTTTCATTCTATATGCATTTACCAATGTAGCTGTAGTTACGAATCTTGTACCTACAACCGGACTACCGATGCCACTCGTTAGTTATGGTGGTTCTGGACTGGTGATCAATATGGCGAGCCTTGGAATATTGCTCAATATCAGTCAAGGAAAACGATCAGTGAATTCTCGTAAAGGATGGAGCTTAAATTAGTATGATAAATAGTATTCGCATTTTAATTGCCGGTGGAGGGACCGGAGGACACCTCTTCCCTGCCATTGCGCTTGGTGAGCGAATTCTTGCAGATTGCCCATATTCCAGCATGCATTATATGGGCTCAACTTTTGGAATTGAAGCAAATATTTTTCCAATTAAAAATATGAATCATACGTTAATCCCGATTCGAGGATTGCAACGAAACTTTAATCCTTCTGGAATTGGAAAAAATTTATTATTGCCGTTTAGAATTTTGAAATCAATAAAAATGACCAAAAAAGTATTTAACGCATTTAAACCTGATGTTGTTGTCGGAACTGGAGGGTATGCATCTGCCTTACCCATTCGAGAAGCAATAAGCCGAGATATTCCAGTTCTCATACAAGAGCAAAATTCTTTTCCGGGGATCACGACCCGATGGTTTGCAGACAAAGCAGATACAGTCTGCATCGCATTTGAAGAAGCAAAAAACCATCTCAAAAAAAAACTCTATTTGTCACCGGAAACCCAGTTCGAGCCGGAATTAATGAAGGAAACAGCATGATAGCTGCGCAAAATTATGATCTTGATCCCAAGAAAAAAACACTCCTCATTTTTGGAGGAAGTCAAGGATCGGCATTATTAAATAAGACAGTGAGTGAGAGTGTAAAATTATTAGAAAAATCTAAAATCCAATTCCTTTGGCAAACCGGGAAAAACCAATATGATCAATTAAAATCATTCGAGTCAGATTTTACAAGGGTTTTACCGTTCATTGATGACATGGGAAGTGCGTATGCATTGGCCGATTTGGCCTTATGCAGAGCCGGAGCTTTAACAATATCTGAATTGACATTGTGCGGCGTTCCGGCACTATTCGTTCCTCTCTCCAATGCGGCCGGAGACCACCAAAAAAAGAATGCATCTGTCATGGAAAAAGAAGGCGCAGCAATTGTGTGCAATGAGGATGATTTCACTTCAAACATTTTTTCGAATCAAGTGATTGGACTTTTGAAGAATGAAAATCAATTATTCCAAATGAGCGAAAAGTCTCAAAAATTGGGAAAGCCGAATGCAGTCAAAGACATTACAAATCATATCATGGAATTGGTTCATGCATAATGTTTAGAAAAGTAAAAAAACTTCATTTTGTCGGTATTGGTGGGATTGGGATGAGCGGTATTGCAGAATTACTTTTAAACCTTGATTTTGAAATTTCAGGATCTGATATCTTGGAATCTGAAATTGTACAAAAATTAAAGTCGAAAGGCGCCAGCATACATATTGGTCATGATGCGAAAAACTTGGGGGATGCGGAAGTCCTTGTTTATTCCAGCGCTGTCAAAGAAAATAATCCGGAAATTCAAATAGCTAAGCAACGCAATATTCCCATCATTCGGAGAGCGGAAATGCTGGGAGAGCTAATTGATGTGAAAGAAACATCCATCGCAGTTGGCGGTACACATGGGAAAACATCCACATCATCCATGCTTGGCGCTATTCTTGCAAAAGCAAGATTGGATCCAACGCTCGTTGTCGGAGGACTTGTGCAAAGTATTGGCACCAATTCCATGCTTGGATCAGGAGACATCATTGTGGTAGAAGCTGATGAATACGACCGCAGTTTTCTTGCTTTAAATCCCACCTTATCCCTTGTGACGAACATTGAATTGGAGCATACGGATATTTATTCTGATTTGGATGACATGAAGCAGGCATTCGTTCAATTTTGTAATTCAGTTCCCTTTTACGGAGCCGTTGCTCTTTGTATCGATTCCCATCATGTGAATAATATTTTACCTGAAATTCGGCGTCCTATTTTAACCTATGGACTTCATTCGAATGCAGATGTTAGAGCAGAAAATATTAGTTACAATAAAACTCAGGCAACATTTACTCTAATCCATAAAGGAGCAGAATTGGGGACGATCCTATTGCAGGTTCCTGGCGAGCACAATATTTTGAATTCGCTGGGGGCAGCTTGTATTGGGATTGAATTGGGTCTTGTGTCCCATGATATAATTCAGGGATTAAATAAATATAATGGTGTTCGTCGGAGATTTGAAATAAAAGGAACCATTAACGACATTTTAGTGGTTGACGATTATGCTCATCACCCAACGGAAGTAAAGGCAACCCTTAAAGCTGCAAATGACGGGTGGGATAGAAGAATTATCTCCATTTTTCAACCTCACTTATTCACGAGAACTCGAGACTTTTTTATGGAATTTGCAAATGCATTTCTCAATAGCGATGTGCTGATTATAACAGAAATTTATCCCGCACGAGAAGAGCCAATTAAGGGAATTACAGGCGAATTGGTTGCGAAGGCTGCAGAAAATGCTGGGCATAAAAACGTTTTATTTATTCCAGACTTAGAAGATCTTAACAAACAACTTGATTTAATTGCGCAACCAGGGGATATGGTATTAACTATGGGTGCCGGTACAATTTGGCGATACAGCGACAAATATTTTTCTCATTTAAAAAATGTGGAGGCCGCAGCCTAAGGTGGATCCAATGACGCAGTTAAAATCCATGATAAAAGGATCATTTCTCGAAAATGAACCGATGTCTATTCATACTTCTTACGGCATTGGCGGACCGGCAAAAGCATTTATTACACCAAAAAATAAAGAAGATCTTTCATTTGCGCTACAATGTGCACATCAACATCAGATTCCGGTTTACTTTGTTGGATCAGGATCTAATTTACTGGTAAGTGATGATGGGATTGATGGAATAGTCTTTACGCTTGGGAAATCATTTACACATTTAGAAATCGAAGGAATTCATATTTCCGCAGAATCCGGTGTTATGCTTGGAAAAATGGTGAAAGAAGCTACAAGTCACAACCTGACCGGATTGGAGAATTTGATAGGAGTCCCTGGAACAGTAGGCGGTGCATTGGTTATGAATGCTGGTGCATTTGGGGGAGAAATTTCTAATGTTCTCAAATCTATAGAAGTCATGACCTTGGAAGGACAATTAAAAAATTATTCTGTTAACGACATTGAATTCAGCTACCGGCATTCTACTTTTAATGAGGATGAAATTATTATACATGCAGAGTTTGAATTAACAATAGCGGATCATGAAACCATTCAGAATGAGAAAATTAAGGCAAGCCAAGGACGGAAGAAAAATCAGCCTCTACGGTTCCGTTCTGCAGGTAGCGTATTTAAAAATCCAAAAGGGGATAAAGCTGCTGGATTCCTTATAGATAAAGCCGGACTCAAAGGTACACGCTCTGGCGATGCAGAAATTTCTACTCATCATGCTAATTTTTTTATCAATCATGGACAGGCAAAAGCTATGGACATCGTTACACTGATCCAACTTGCAAGGAAAGAAGTCTATGATAAATTTGGGGTCAAACTTGATCTTGAAATAAAGACATTAGGATTTCACCCGGAAACCTTTACAGTATGAAAAATAATCGTCAATTGATGGTTAAACTCGCTCTTTTTGCAGGATTGTTGGGTTTTGTAGGATTTGCTTGGGCAGCAATTGCTTGGTCTTCCGAAACAGAACTTTTTAGAATTGAGCAAATTCAAATTAACGGAAAAACAGTCATTGATAAAGACGACTATATTGAAATTCTTGGCGATTGGGAAGGATTGTCCACCCGCGAGATTCACCAGTCAGATATTCGGTTAGCGTTTGAATCTCATCCCTTTGTCGAGGCTGTTCGTGTCAGTAAGCAATACCCAAAAACTATTCGCATCGATCTTGTAGAAAGGAATCCGGTTGCCTTTATCAATATGAAACCATTAGTGATGGTTGATAGATTGGGTGTTATCCTTCCTGCAAAGGGAATTTCTGATCATTATGATATTCCCTATTTCTCTGGATTTAACCCTGACAAAGCATTATATCCTCCAGGTTTCGAGACACGTTCACAAAAAATGCAAGAAGCCGTCGGGATCCTTTCAAGAATCAAACGCGAATATGTGTCTCTTTATAATAATATTTCGGAAGTAACTCTGAGCGGGAATGATGAATATATCTTCATATTAGCAGAACGGCCGACCCGAATTATTCTGGGGAAAAACAATCCGTGGCAAAAGCTTGAAGTATTACGGGAATTTGAATCTGCCCTGGAACAACCTCATGGAATAACCTTATTTAAACAAATTGATCTCAGACATCAAAATCAAGTGGTAACCCGTACATGGTCATGAAAAATTTCAGTCTTCCAATAGATAAAAATATCTTTGTAGGGATTGATGTTGGATCCTCAAAGATCTGCTGTACCATATCTGGTATTGATCCAATTGAGGGTACATTTCAGTTGTTGGGAATTGGAACTAGTTCTTCTTCAGGAGTCAAAATGGGATCAATTACTCATCGGGACAATCTTATTTCAGAAATGGAAATTGCAATGAGAGAAGCTGAAACGATGGCCGGTGCTAAAGTTGATTCCGCAATTATAAGTATTTCTTCGGAACAAATCAGAGGAATCAATACTCAAGGCGCCATCGCTATTCAAAAAAATCAAATGAGCAATGTTCCAATTCAACATGAAATTACCGAATCCGATATTCAAAAAGTTGTAGATCTTGCAAAAGGAATATCGCTCCCGATCGACAGAGATATTCTGCATGTTCTTCCTCAGGAATACATGATAGATACTCTTGATAAAATAAAGGATCCTGTTGGAATGTCTGGACACCGCCTCGAAGCCCATGTCCATCTCATTACTGTTGGAACTACAGCCGCAACCAACGTTGCCAACTGTGCACAAGAACTAGGTATTGTCGTGGACGGACTAGTTTTTCAAGGATTGGCATCGGGCGCAGCAGTTTTAGATCAAGATGAAAAAGATCTAGGCGTTGCTCTTGTTGACCTTGGCGAAGGCACATCCGATTTAGCTATTTATCATGAAGGCGGAATTCGTCATACATCAGTTTTAGGGATTGGTTCTGGAAATATCACAAACGATATTGCAGTTATGTTACAAGTTGGAATGGAAGAAGCAAAACAAATAAAAGAAACCTATGGCTCAGCAAAAGCATCTATGTCCTCCCCAGAATTAGAATTTGATTTACCTGTAAAAAATGGCGGGTTAGCACGAAAAATTTCTGAACATGAATTATCTCGATATGTAGAAGCACGTACTGAAGAAATATTGCGATTGGTAAAACGAGATATCATCCGTGCTGGATTGAAAGACAATCTTACCTATGGTGTGGTACTCACCGGAGGCGGGGCAAACCTGAAAAATATTATAGGTCTTGCAGAAGAAGTACTTGAATTGCCGGTGAGAATTGGAAAACCAAAAGGGATCCAAGATTCAGTTGGTGTTGCTTCGGATCCACAATTCTCAGCAGCAGTCGGATTGGGTATTTGGCGTTATCGGCCAGATGAGCTCCAATCCAATTATGAAATAGAATCACCCATACAAAACACTATGAGAAAAGTTATAGAATGGTTCAAAGACTTTTTTTAATCAACATACCAAACTAAACCAAAAGGAGAACATACTATGTTATTTGAATTCGATCCACAAGAAGATCAACAAGCGAAATTGAGAGTTGTCGGAATTGGCGGAGCAGGCGGGAATGCTGTCAATCGAATGATCCAATCCGGGATGCAAGGCGTTGACTTCATTACTATAAATACCGATGCACAAGATCTGGAAAACAATGCTGCAGAGCAAAAGATTCAAATCGGTAAAAATTTGACTAAAGGCCTAGGCGCAGGTGCAAAAGCCGATGTCGGAAAAGTGGCAATGGAAGATGACAGGGAAGCTATTACTGCCATGCTAGAAGGCTCGGATATGGTTTTTATTACTGCCGGAATGGGTGGTGGAACCGGAACCGGAGCTGCGCCCGTTATTGGACAAATATCTAAAGAGTTGGGAATCCTCACCGTCGGAATTGTTACACTTCCCTTTAATTTTGAAGGACCAAAACGGATGAATCGCGCGCTTAATGGTATCGAAGAACTCAGGAAAAGTTGTGATACGGTGATAGGAATTCCAAACCAAAAGCTAATGTCAATTGTAGATAAAAGCACTACAGTTATAGAAGCTTTCCAATTGGCTGATTCTATCCTAAATCAGGCAACGAAAGGAATCTCGGATCTCATTAATGTACATGGACTCATCAATCTCGATTTCGCCGATGTTGAAACAATTATGAAAAATATGGGAGATGCTATCATGGGAACAGGGCAAGCAAGTGGCGAAGAACGAGCAGTTTTGGCAGCACAACAGGCGATATCCAGTCCATTACTTGACGATTCAACCATTGGCGGTGCTCAAGGCGTTTTGGTTAATATAACCGGAGGGCCTGATTTGACCCTTATGGAAGTAGATGATGCATCCGGGATTATCTTTGAAGAAGCCGGAAAAGGAGTCAATCTTATTTTTGGTGCTGTGATTGACCCGGCATTAACTGATGAAATCCGTGTCACAGTCATCGCTACTGGATTTAACCATAAAAAATCTATTGAGATGAGTCATGAACATGTCGTAGATGAAGATCCACCTCGACACAAGGAAACGCATATTCTTTCTGACCAAATGAATGTTCCTCTTCATCAAAAAGAAGAAGAAATACCAGCAATATCCTTACCACCAGCTATTCTAAAAAAGGAAATAATTGAAGGATCGGTTATTTATGGCAATGATTTAGATATTCCGGCTTTTATACGCCGACAGCATGAATAATTAAGCTTTGTAAGAGAGAAGGCTGGCATTATTCGAGATTGGATTAAAGCGCTGATTCTGAGAATAAGTAAGTCGTTACTTTTCTTTTAAGAATGGAAAAATACGATCACGGATTTCTTGAATATACCGTGGGTTTTTATTCAAAGAATTATAGGAGAATAAAGAAATCCCGCGAAAGCGTGTAATACTTGTGTAGGTTACTTTATCTGCTGCATCTAATGGTGATTGATTGTATGTACCAATTCCCATAATTATTTTTTCCCTATACCGCGCGGGTAAATGATCATAAATAATATTAACGTTATCTGCAAAAGTCCTTAAATCTGGTGTATAATTCATTGGCATTGCCCAATCCAAATATCCTGCTGCTAACCATACATCCCATTCCTGTAAAAATACGTTACGCGCTTGATATAAATTTGGTTTTACAGCGGCAGAAAGTTGACAAGTAGGTCGAATTACTTTTATCATTTTGCTGACATCACGAACAAATTTTGTTATTGCTTGTCGGCGATAGTCTGACCATTCTGCTAGAGCTTGCCTCTCGGAATAATCAGGTGCTAAATCAGATAAACTTTTCCCTGGATCAATCCCCCCTTTTTTTAAAAATACCGACATGGCCGTTTGATTGCGACCATAACTACTATTTTGAAAACGAACATAATCAAGATGAATTCCATCAAGATCATACTTAGCCACCAATTCTCTGAAGACGCTTAATAGGTATTTGTTCACTTCAGGATGGTGTGGAGCAAGATAAAACCCTTCGTCACCATTTTCAGGTTTATACTGTTTTATATCATTGGGAAAGGATATCGATCCCTTTCCGTTAGAATCAAGCCAATCAGAATTCTTGAATAGTAGGTGGGTACGCTGTGTTGGTATTTTGTTTTTGGACCATATTAAATAGGTATTTACCCATGCATGTACTTTAATTCCACGTAATTTTGCTTTCAAAAGAATATCAGCTAAGGGATCAAATTCAGATTCTTCAATAAAAATACTTTTCGGAACAATTCCTGATTTATAATAAGCATCTCCCCTTCCCCTAACCTGAACAAGTATATGATTGAAACCATTCTGATCTGCATATTTTACTGCAGCGGAAATTTTCTTTTCAGATGTCATTGCATCGCGTACAATCCAAAGGTAGCGATGTTGAAAAAGAGACACTTCTGCATTCAAATTATTGTATAAAAAAAGAAGGGCAACTATGTTAGCCGCCCTTCTTAATATAAACCAATTTTTCATAAATTTAGTCAGAGTCACCTTTAGATTTCTTCTTTGTTTTATCATTGACATCTTCAGATGGTTGTCCGCTTTCCATTCCAACAAATTCTATCAAAGAGACGGGCGCTCTATCGTTATCTCTAAATCCTAGTTTTGTAATACGAGTATATCCGCCTGGGCGATCGACAAATTCGGGAGCGATTTCTTTGATTAGTTTTTGTACCGTATTTTTACGTGGTAGAATCTTCATGAGCTGACGGATTGTATTCATATCCGCATTCCGAGCTTTAGTAATCAGGGGTTCAATGAATCTTCGGAGTTCCTTTGCTTTAGCATCCGTTGTTTTCATTTTTCGATGCTCAATAAGATTCACCGCCATGTTCCGCATAGTGGCTTTCCTATGCGCTGGATTCCGTCCGAGTATTCTACCTTTTTTCAGGTGCCTCATTTAGATATCTTCTTTCAAATAGTCATCAACATCCATACCAAACGAAAGCCCCATTCCATCTAACTTCTCAATGAGTTCTGTCAGAGATTTTCGTCCAAAGTTTTTGTATTTCAACATTGCAGATTCTTCTTTACTAACAAGCTCGTAAATATATTTTATTCCAGCAGCTTGCAGGCAGTTATGGGATCGGACAGATAGTTCCATTTCGTCAATCGTTCGTTTTAGAAGTTCACGAATTTGAAGTACTTCCTCATTCATTCCTTCGCTAACCTCAAGAACTTGTGGTTTTGCAATTGCTTCAATCGCATTAAAATGTTCAATCAAAACTGTGCTTGAATGACTCACTGCATCCATTGGAGTAATCGAACCATCCGTTTCAATTTCCATTGTTAGAATTTCAATTGGATCTTTAGCACCCGGAACCGGTTTTATATCAAAAGTCACATTTCGGACCGGATTAAAAATGCTATCAATCGAAACCATGCCAATGGGAGCATTTGGTAAATAATTTTCATCTGCCGAGACATATCCGCGACCAATTCCAACGCGAATTTCCATGTCAATCTTTCCTGATGAATTCAAATCTGTGATATAATGATCCGGATTGAGAATTTCAAATTGATCGCTTACTTTTTGGATTTCAGCAGCAGTAAAAGTTCCTTTTCCTTTCATTTTCACACGGACTTTATCTGGATTGCTATCGGTTAGTTTAAAACGAACACCTTTTAGATTTTGAATAATGTCCATCACATCTTCTTTAACACCTTTAATGGTAGAAAATTCATGAAGGACGCCATCCATTTTGATATTCGTAATTGCAGCACCGGGTATGCAGGTCATAAGAATACGCCGAAGAGCATTCCCAATAGTGACGCCATACCCCCTGTCTAAGGGTTGAACACTAAATGTGCCAAAAGTATCTGTCAGAGACTTTTTATCAAATTCAATTTTTAGTTTTAAATCAATAGCCATTTTTAATTTCCTCTACGGTTTAATTATTTTGAATACAGCTCAACAATAAGCTGTTCATTTACAGTTAGTTCCATATCTTCGCGTTCCGGCATTACTAAGAAGGTGCCTTTCATTTTAGCTTTATCTAATTCAAGCCAAGGAAGCGCAATATCGCCTTTAATTCTTTTTAGAGAATCTAGAATCATATCCATTTTCTTACTACGATCTCTAACCTGAATTTCATATCCGTCCTTTACCCGAAATGACGGGATATTTGTTTTTTGCCCATTTACTAAAAAATGCGCATGACTTACCATTTGCCGTGCTTGTGTTCTGGTGGAAGCAAAACCCAAACGATAAACTACATTATCTAAACGAGACTCTAAAAGCTGAAGGAGGTTTGTTCCTGTTTCACCACTCATACCTTCGGCCTTTTGAAAATAATTACGGAATTGTTTTTCGAGTACACCATACATGAATTTGACCTTTTGTTTTTCTTGAAGCTGTTCACCATATTTTGATTTTCGCTTCCGTCTATTCGGTCCATGCTGTCCAGGTATATACGATTTTCGGTTTAAAAGGCGATCATATTTCGGATTCCCGAAAATATTTTCCCCAAATTTTCGAACAAGTTTTCCTCTTGGTGTTGTTGATTTTGCCATCGTCAAACTCTTCGTCTTTTAGGAGGTCTGCAACCGTTATGTGGTAATGGAGTCACATCCTGAATTGAAGTAATTTCAAGCCCGGCAACTGCAAGTGCCCTAATGGCAGCTTCGCGCCCGGATCCGGGTCCTTTGACCTTAACATCAATAGTTAAAAGTCCAAGCGCCATTGCTTCCTTAGCTGCAATTTCTGCTGCTTGGGTAGCGGCAAAGGCTGTACTTTTTCGTGAACCTTTGAAACCAGATGTACCTGCGGTTTTCCAAGTAATCACATTTCCAATTTTTGTCGTGAGTGTAATATGAGTATTGTTAAAAGTAGCCTTAATATGAGCTACACCTGCAGCTTCTACTTGGTCTTTTTTCTTTTTACTTTTTGTTGGTTTGTTAGCCAATGAATTTATCCTTTCTTCTCAACGGTACCTTTTCCAAGCCCAACTGTCCGTTTTTTCCCTTTTCTAGTTCGAGCGTTGGTTTTTGTCCTCTGCCCGTTTACTGGCATTCCACGACGATGGCGAAGTCCTTTATAACTTCCTATATCCTTTAATCGTTTTATATTCATGGATGCAGTTGTTCTCGATTCACCTTCCACAATAATTCCAAGATCAGTGATAGCAGTTCTTAACGCCGTTACCTGATCCTCACTGAGATCATCAACCCTTGAATCAGGATCAATATTAGCGGCTTCACAAATTTTGAAACCCGTCGTTATCCCGATTCCATAAATGTAACTCAGGGAAAATGGTACTTTTTTATTCCGGGGAATATCAATTCCAGCAATACGTGCCACTGTCTTCTCCTAACCTTGTCTTTGTTTATGTTTAGGATTGACGCAAATCACCAACACCACTCCTTTGCGGCGGACAATCTTGCACTTTTCACAAATCTTTTTAACTGATGCTCTTACTTTCATTTTATTTATTCCGATATGTTATCCGCCCACGAGATAAATCGTATGGCGAAATTTCCAGCGTAACAACATCGCCTGGAAGAATTTTGATGTAATGCATTCTCATTTTACCACTGACGTGCGCCAACACTTCATGAGCCGTTTCACCAATTTCAACATTTACTCTAAACATCGCATTTGGTAATGTTTCCTTAATAATGCCCTCAATGGTAATGGGTTGTTCTTTGGCCATTACGCTTGCCTTTGAGTTAATATTTGCGGACCGTCCGCTAGTATTACAATTGTATTTTCAAAATGCGCTGATGACTTTCCATCCAGCGTTTTAACAGTCCACCCATCGTTATCAGTAAAAATTTCTTTTGATCCAAGATTGATCATAGGTTCGATCGCAAGACACATTCCCTCTTTCAATTCATGCCCTTGTTTTGGAACACCAAAATTTGGAACCTGAGGATCTTCGTGCAATTTAGTACCAATTCCATGTCCTACAAGCTCTCTTACAACAGAATACCCTTTTTCTTCTGCAAAGGATTGTATAGCATGTCCAATATCCGAAACAAAATTGCCAGGTCTCGCTTCATTAATTCCAATAAACATGGCTTTCTTAGTTGCATCCAACAATGCCTGTTTTGATTCAGACACATTTCCAACGGCAAAAGTTCTAGCAGCATCCCCAAAGTAACCACTTTTTTCAGCGCCACAATCAATACCAACAATTTGTCCATCTTCCAAAACTCTTTCAGATGGAATTCCATGCACCACGACATCGTCTACAGAAACACATAAGGTTGCAGGAAATCCTAAATATCCTTTAAAGGCAGGTCTTGCATTTCTTGAACGGATAAATTTTTCAGCCATGATATCCAATTCCAAAATTGAAACACCAGGGCTAACATGATCAGAAAGCATTTCTAATGTATCTCCAACAATCTGACAACTATCAGCAATCAAATCAATTTCTCTTTTAGATCTAATTCGAACCATTACATGCGTCTCCGACCACGAATTTTTCCTTTACTTAAAAAACCATCATAATGCCTCATCAATAAATGAGATTCAATTTGTTGTAATGTATCCAGAGAAACACCAACGATTATTAGAAGGCTTGTTCCACCAAAAAATGACGCCAAATCGTATCCAACGTCCATCGTTTGCATTAGGATATAGGGAAATACTGCAACAAATGCCAAAAAGAAAGATCCTGGAAGAGTAACTCTTGTCAGAATATTGTCAATGTATTCCGCTGTTTTCTTCCCCGGACGAATTCCTGGGATAAATCCACCATTTTGCTTCATCTGGTTAGAAACCTGAACCGGATCTAATGCTATTGCGGTATAAAAATATGTAAAGAACACAATCATAGTTCCAAACACAAACCAGTAAAATGGGTGGTCAAATGAAAACCATCTCATCATACCTTGCATAAAGGGACTTTCGCTAAAAAAGGTGGCAATCGTACTAGGAATAAACATAATAGACTGTGCGAAAATAATTGGCATAACACCGGCTGTATTTACTCGTAAGGGAATATGAGTTGCCTGGCCACCGTAAACTTTTCTGCCTACAACCCGTTTGGCATATTGAACTGGGATTTTACGCGTCCCCTGTGTTAGCAATACCACAAATCCGATAATTAAAAACATAATTCCAATTAAAATGATTTCAGCGAGTATACCTCTAACTTCTTCCTGAATGAGCGTGATTTCACTTAGAATTACATTCGGAAGTACAGAAACAATTCCCACCATAATCACAAGTGAAATTCCATTTCCAATACCACGTTCCGTAATACGTTCACCAAGCCACATCAGCAAAATCACGCCTGTCACTAGACTAACAATGCCTGTAAAAGTGAATCCAAAACCAGGATTAATAACAACGGACTGTCCACCAGCAGACATGGAAGGTAAGAAAACTGCAACAACACCATAGGATTGCATAGTTCCAATGAGAACAGTCCCATAACGTGTTATTTGGGTAATTTTTTTCCGACCAGCTTCTCCTTCTTTTTGGAGTCTTTGAAAATAAGGTACAACTGTTCCCATAAGCTGGATGATAATTGAAGCTGAAATATAAGGCATGATCCCTAAGGCAAAAAGAGTCGCCTTTTGAAAAGCACCGCCCGCAAAAAGATCATATAGCCCAAAAAGCGTATTTTGAAAATCAGCGACAGCTAACGCAAGAACTTCACCGTTAATCCCGGGAATAGGGATATGAGCACCTGTCCTCACAATGACGAGAATTCCAAGTGTAAACAGAATCCGATTACGCAATTCGGGAATACTGAATATATTTCGGATTTTATCGATCACTGAACGATGGCCTCTCCGCCAGCATCTGTAATTTTTTTAATCGCAGCATCGCTAAAAGCTGTTGCTGTTATTTTGACCGCTTTTGTAATATCGCCATTGGCTAATACCTTTACCGGTTTTAAGGCGGAACGAATCAATCCGTTTTCTTTCAGGACAAAAGAATCAATCTCTGACGCGCCGCATTTTTCTAAAGAACTGACATTAACAATCTGAACTTCATTCCGAAATTTTAAATTAGAAAATCCGCGCTTTGGGAGTTGGCGTTGAATTGGCATTTGTCCACCCTCAAACCATGGACGCCTTTTACTTCCACTTCTTGAATGATATCCGTTATGCCCGCGGCCTCCGGTTTTACCAAGACCTGTGCCGGGCCCGCGACCTCTGCGTTTTTTGGAATGGGTTGATCCAGATGAAGGTTTTAATTGGCCTAACTTCATACGTCTTCTACCCTTAATAAATATGCAATTTTATTAATCATTCCTCTAATTGCAGGAGTGTCTGTCATAATAACCGTTTTATTCAATTTTCTTAGACCAAGCGCATCCAATGTGCGCTTTGCTTTCGGTTTATAGCCAATCCTACTCCGAACTTGTGTAATTTTTAATTGAGGTTTTTTCGCCATCTTAATTTCCAAAAACTTCTTTGATTTTCATACCGCGCTTGTTTGCGATCATAACGGCATCCTCAAGAGATTCAAGTGCTGCTAAAGTTGCCTTCACAACATTCAGGGAATTACTAGATCCGTACCTTTTCGTCAGAATATTATGAATACCAACTTGTTCCATTACTGAGCGAACTGCAGCTCCTGCGATGATGCCGGTCCCCGGTGCAGCTGGTTTTAGCATCACTTTACTCGCACTGTATTTTGCAATGATTTTATGAGGAATTGTCCCATTCACAACGGGAATACGCACCAAATTCTGTTTCGCATCTTCCTTCGCCTTACTTATAGATGACATTACTTCATTGGCTTTACCCTGTCCAATACCTACATGTCCTTTTCCATCTCCTATAACAACTATAGAAGCAAATCTAAAACGTTTTCCATGTGCTGTTACCTTCGCAACACGGTTGACACGAACAACTGTCTCTTCTTGCAGTTCTAATTCTGCTGGATTAATCATTCCCACCGATGTTCTCCTTAAAATTCCAATCCATCTTCACGAACCGCCTCAGCAAGTGCCTTTACCCGGCCATGGTATGGATATCCATTCCTATCAAATACAACTTCTTTTATTTTTGCTTCCAATGCTTTTTTTGCCAGTGTAGTGCCAACCAATTTACTTTGATCAACTTTTGACCCAGTTTTAACTATATCTTTCTGCAAATCTTTGTCTTGAGAAGAAGCCGACACAAGAGTTACACCTTCATTATCATCGACTATTTGTGCTGAAATATTATTCAAGCTCCGGTGAACAACAAGCCTGAGACGTTGCGAATTCATAGGTTTGCTTCGGTTGCGCCTGCGAATTTTTTTCATCTTTAATCGAGATTCACGACTCATTATTCTGCTCCTCCAACTGTTTTACCCTGCTTACTTCTTACATATTCATCTTTGTATCGGATTCCTTTCCCTTTATAGGGTTCGGGTTTCCTGAATGATCTAATTTTCGCTGCTACCTCACCAACAAGTTCTTTCATAAAACCAGACACTTTAATGTCAGTACGTTTTGCTTCAATTTTAATACCTTCTGGCGGATCAAAAATTATATCGTGGGAATAGCCTAATTGAAGAACAAGTCTGTTTCCTTGCATATTCGCTTGGTAACCAACTCCAATAATATTTAGTTCAATGGAAAATCCTTCAGAAACGCCTGTGATACCATTTGCAATAATTTGACGGGTTGTACCGTGGAGAGCACGATGCAGCATTTCGTCTGATGGCCGCGTTACCAAAATTTTGTCATTTTCGTATTTAACAATCATATCTGCATGAAAAGGGACATTCAAATTTCCATTGGGACCTTTGATATCAACGCTATTATCCAGAACGGTAACGTTGACACCATCTGGAATTACAATTGGCTGTTTACCTATTCGGCTCATGGTTTACCACACATTGCAAAGGATTTCACCGCCAACATTAATTTTTTTGGCGATTTTATTAGAAACAACACCTTGAGAAGTAGACAAAATCGAAATTCCAAGCCCGTCTCTCACCCTAGGTATTTCCTTGGATGAAACATACACTCTAAGTCCAGGTTTGCTTACACGTTCGATTCCTCTAATCACAGCAACACCTTTGTGATCATATTTTAGAAAAACTCTGACAGATTCTTTATGACCATCTTCCACAAACATAAAATCTTTAATATACCGTTCTTCACGCAAAACAAACGCGATGCGTTTTTTGGAAGCAGACGAAGGAATATCAACCCACCGTTTATTAACAGCTAGACCATTTCTGATGCGGGTCAACATATCTGCAATTGGATCACTCATTGACATAATAAATTATCTCCTTACCAACTCGCCTTAGTTATACCCGGGATTTCACCTTTTAATGCCATTTCGCGAAAGCAAATTCTACACAATCCAAATTTTCGCAAGTACCCATCCGGACGTCCGCAATTAAAACATCGGTTGTATGCCCTGGTAGAAAATTTAGGTTTTAATTTCGCTTTATTAATAAGTGATTTCTTTGCCATTAGGCTTCTCCATTAATGGTTTCGATCGGATTCGATTTGACAGGTTTTACTCTCAGGGGAAAACCAAAATCTTTTAACAGCCAATAAGCTTCATCATCCGTCCCGGCTGTTGTAGTAATAGAAATATCCATTCCGCGAATACTATCAATTTTATCATAATCAATTTCAGTAAATATAATCTGCTCTTTAATACCAAATGAATAATTTCCCTGTCCGTCAAATGATTTGAATGAGAGTCCTCTAAAATCACGGGTCCGAGGTAATGCAATGGAAACCAGCCGTTCAAAAAACTCAAACATTCTGGATCCGCGTAGCGTCACTTTACACCCCACAGGAAATCCACGACGGATTTTAAAATTTGAGATATCTTTTTTAGACTTGGTTATTACGGATTTTTGCCCAGAAATCATTGCAAGTTCTTTCTCGGCACTTTCCAAAGCTTTTGAATTTATCTTGGCATCGCCAATTCCCATATTGATAGAAATTTTGCTGATCTTCGGTACTTCCATTACATTTGAATATTCAAAACGTGCTGTCATGCTCGGGATAACTTCATCAAAATATCGTTTTTTAAACACAGGAGTATAGTCTGCCGTCTTTTTCACAACTTTCAATTTCGGTTTAGATTTATTTTTTTCAGCCATTTTAGGAATCTATTTCTGCGCCAGTGTTTTTGGCGATCCGAACTTTCGACCCATCTTCAAGTTTTTTATATCCAATGCGAGTCGGACTACCACCGTGTACAACCATCAAATTTGAAATATGAATTGGAGCTTCCTTTTCAATAATTCCACCTTTTTGATTTTGCTGACTCGGACGAGTGTGGCGTTTAATAAAATTAATACCTTCAACCAAAGCGCGCTGTCGCTTTGGAAAGACATGGAGTACTTTTCCTTCAAGTCCTTTACTATTGCCGCGAATTACTTTGACGATCATGCCAGTTTTAATATGCATTTTATATGACCTCCGGCGCCATTGAAACAATTCGCATATAACCACCGTCACGCAATTCTCTGGCGACGGGACCAAAAATTCGGGTTCCTCTTGGATCACCGGTGCTGGTTAGCAAAACGGCAGCATTATCATCAAACCGAATATAAGAACCATCTGGACGACGCACTTCTTTTCTAGTGCGAACCACCACGGCGCGGCTGACTTCGCCTTTTTTAACCATTCCGTCGGGAATTGCTTTTTTCACTGTAACCACAATCTGATCTCCCAAAGATGCATATCGGCGTTTAGAACCTCCCAAAACTTTGAAGCAAAGCACTTCCTTTGCTCCGGAATTATCTGCCACTTTTAATCTTGTTTCTTGTTGTACCATATTTATTCGTTAATCAATACCGATTCCCTGATAATTTCACTTACTTGCCATCGGATTGTTTTACTCAAAGGCCGAGTTGAGGTAATTTTTACCATATCACCCATTTTGGGTGTCACAGATCCGGCATGCGCTTTATGTTTTTTAAATCGTTTAATATATTTTTTATAAATAGGATGTTTCACCTGCCGTGTAACTTTCACAACAACAGTTTTATCCATTTTATCGCTCACAACTTCACCAACAAGGGATTGCCTTTTGCGTGCTTTAATCATTTGAGTTTTTCGCCTCTCCGCTGGATCTTATTTTTAATTCCAATTCTTTTAACACTGTATTAATCTGTGCGATTTCTCGTCTTAAATATCTGAGTTGAAGCGGATTCTCTAACTGATGCATCGCTTTTTGAAATCGTAAATTCCGTAGCGCCTCTGTATTATCTTGAAGTCTAGATTTTAATTCCATCCGATTCATACCTATAATCTCGCTACGCTTCATATTTTTCTCCGCTCGACCACTTTAGTTTTAACGGGTAGTTTGCTCGAGGCTGCATAAAATGCTTCCTCAGCTATTTCTTTTGTTACACCTTCAACTTCAAATAAAATCCGTCCAGGTTTCACAACTGCAACCCAATATTCTGGTGCACCTTTTCCTTTACCCATCCGAGTTTCAGCAGGTTTTTGAGTAATCGGCTTATCCGGAAAAATACGAATCCACATTTTTCCAATTTTTCTAACTGCTCGAGCAACGGTTATACGAGCTGATTCAATTTGGCGAGCAGTAATCCAACCACCTTCAACTGCTTTAAGACCATAACTCCCAAACGCTACATGATTCCCACGCATTGCCATTCCTCGACGATTTCCTCGATGATGACGGCGGTATTTAGTTTTTTTCGGTTCCAGCATCGTTATTACTTGTTACATATCCAAACTTTTATTCCAATAACACCGTACTGCGTCTGAGCTTCGGTTAACGCATAATCGATGTTAGATCTAAGTGTGTGTAAGGGAACGCGTCCCTCAGAAAATTTTTCGCTTCGGGCGATTTCAGAACCCCCAAGCCGACCAGCAACATTAACGCGGATACCTTCAGCTCCCATTCGAATTGTGGATTGAATTGCTTTATTTACGACGCGTCGATAGGATATTTTTTTAATTAACTGGTGGGCGATATTCGCACCTACCAACGCAGAATCAAGTTCAGGGCGCTTTACTTCAGAAATATTTATTTGAACATCAGTGGTTTTCGATAATTGTTTAATTTCTTCTTTTAGACGTCCTACTTCTTCTCCGCCTTTCCCAATAACAATACCTGGCCTCGCAGTATAAATCGTAACGGTTACTACCTTAGATGACCGGCTGATTTCAACCCTAGATACGCCTGCGTTTGGCAATCTATAAGCCAAATATTTACGGATATTCACATCTTCCTCTAAATTTTCGGCCATCGATTTTTTAGCAAACCAATTGGATCGCCAATTTTTATTTACCGCAAGTCTAAATCCTACTGGATGTGTTTTTTGACCCATAGATTAATTATCTTCTTTCTCGTCGCTAACAACGATTGTTAAATGACTTGATGGTCGCCTAATTCTCATAGCTCTTCCTCGCGAGGCAGGTCTAAACCGTTTCATGTAAGATCCACCATCAACAAAAGCTTCTTTCACTTTTAAACTATCAGGATCAACATTTTCCTTATCTGCAACCTGAATTAAATTAGCCGCAGCAGACCGTACCGTTTTTTCAATTATTTGAGCCGCTTTAACCGGTGAAAAGTGTAAATAATTTAAAGCATCACCTACTCGCTGGCCTCGTACCTCATTCAGAACAATTCGAATTTTTCGTGGAGACTGATGAATATATCGGCTGATTGCTCGAGCTTCCATTAGCTTCTATCTCCCGAATGCATTCTAAATATTCTCGTCGGTGCAAATTCACCCAATTTATGCCCCACCATATTTTCATAAATAAAGACGGGAATAAACTTATTCCCATTATGGACGGCAAGCGTATGCCCAACAAATTCAGGTGTAATCATAGATCGTCTTGACCACGTTTTTATCACCTTCTTTTTTTCGCCTTCATTCATAGCCTTAATTTTTTTTAATAATTTAACATCCACGAAAGGACCTTTTTTCAGAGAACGTGCCATCTTATTTCCTCCGATTCACAATATAAACGTTTGATTTCTTTTTCTTATTCCGGGTTTTGTAACCTTTTGTTGGTTTTCCCCATGGAGTAGTAGGATGACGACCTCCAGAAGATTTTCCCTCTCCTCCACCCATTGGATGGTCAACAGGATTCATAGCTACTCCACGGACTTTAGGACGACGCCCAAGCCATCTTGATCTACCAGCTTTCCCGGATACAATCTGCTCGTGAGATTTATTCCCAACCTCGCCTACTGTAGCTCTGCAATTACTTCGAACCATTCTTATTTCACTTGATGGAAGTTTCAGAGTTGTAAATTCTTTTTCATGTGCCATCACCTGAGCTGCCGCACCGGCACTTCGGACCATTTGTCCACCCCGCCCCGGCTCAAGCTCTACATTATGAACGAATAAACCTGTAGGCACATCTTTCAACAATAAACAATTTCCAATTCTCAAGGGTGCCTCTTCTCCGGATAAAAGTGAATCACCAACACGCAATCCGAAAGGCGAAAGAATATATCGTTTTTCTCCATCAGAGTAATGTAACAAGGCAATGTTTGCAGATCGATTTGGGTCGTATTCAATTGTGGCTACCTTAGCTGGAATACCATCTTTGTTTCGTTTAAAATCAATGATGCGATACCGTCTTTTATGACCACCACCACGATGACGAGCAGTAATCCTACCTTTATTATTTCTGCCACCGGTTTTTCTTAGATCGGCAGTAAGACTCTTCTCTGGTTTGGATGCAGTTAATTCTGCAAAATCTGAACGAGTCGAAAATCTGGTTCCAGGCGTATTGGGTTTTAGTGCGCGAACTCCCATTAGTCGGCCACCTCTCCTCTAAGAAGATCAATAGTAAACCCTTCGGCAAGGGTAATGACAGCACGTTTCCAATTGGATCGACGTCCGCGGGTGCGAATCACTCTGCCACCACTGCGAACTGACATCTGCTTATCCTTTCCTTTTCGATTCAATGTTGAAACTTTTAATACTTTTACATCAAATTGATCCTCAACTGCCCGTTTTATTTCCAATTTATTAGCATCCGGGTCAACCTGAAACGCATATTTCCGCTCGGTATCTTCAAGTCGGCTCATTTTCTCTGTAAATAAGGGACGAATTAAAATTTCATGAGACAGCTTCATTAGGCTTTTTCTCCCAGAGATTTATTCAAAATTTTAAGACCAGATTCTGTAAAAAGTAACGTATCGCTCTCAATGAAATCGTACGTACTGGCATAATCCGCTTTTACAACAAAAACGCCCGGTATATTGTTTGTAGCCAAAAGAAGGTTTTCTGAAACCTCTTCAGGCAGAATCAATACTTTTCGACCTTTGATATTTAAATCTGATAACATTTTGACCATATCTTTGGTTTTTGGTGATTCAAGTTTAAAATCTTCAACGACCATAATTCCTTTTTTCGAAGCCTTATCAGATAATACAGATTTCCGAGCAAGACGTTTTAACTTTTTGGGAAGTTTATGAGAATACGATCTTGGCTCAGGTCCGAAAACAGTACCGCCACCAACCCACAATGGCGACCTGATTGTACCCGCACGAGCACCGCCACGACCTTTTTGATTAAACGGTTTTCGTCCGCCCCCTCGCACGCGTGCTCGGTTTTTCGAACTACTGGTGCCTTGCCGATAATTAGTAAGTTCCGCTATCACAGCTTGATGTACTGCTGATTCATTTGGTTCAATACCAAAAATACCTTTATCAACTACGATGGATGATGAAGATTTATTTCCGTCAGATTTATAAATGGTCAGCTTCATATTTATTTTGAAATTGTGATATATCCATTTTTTCCACCTGGGACGGCACCCTTAACGGCAATTTGATTACTGTCAACATTTACTTGAATAATTTCAAGATTTTGAGTTGTACTTTTCTTATTTCCCATTTGTCCAGCCATTTTCATCCCTTTAAAAACGCGTGATGGGTAAGATGCTTGCCCAATAGAACCAGCAGATCTAGGATGTTCCCTTTGGCCATGAGTCTTTGGTCCACCAGCAAATCCATGACGTTTCATAACACCGGCGAAGCCTTTTCCCTTTGAAATTCCCGACACTGTAACAATATCGCCTTCTCTGAATAAATCAGCTTTAAATATTTGTCCTGTTTTGTAATTCACACCAGCAATTGGCTCAAATTCAAAAAGTAATTTTTTGGGCGTTGTTCCAGCTTTGTCAAAATGACCATTGAGAGGATTATTAGAATGCTTTTTCTTTTTTTCACCAAATCCAATCTGTACAGCATTATAACCGTCAGATTTTTCATTTTTAACTTGAGTCACGACACAGGGGCCAACTTCCAGCACGGTGACTGGAACTGTATCACCGATTTGAGTGAATACTTGGGTCATTCCTATTTTTTTTCCAATTAATCCGCGCATAATTATACTTTTATTTCGATGTCAACTCCAGCTGGAAGATCCAATTTCATGAGCGATTCCACCGTTTTAGGTGTGGAATTCAAAATGTCAATAAGGCGCTTGTGAACCTTTGTTTGAAATTGTTCTCTCGATTTCTTATCTACAAAAGGCGAACGCAGAACCGTATAAATTGAACGCTTTGTTGGCAGAGGAATAGGGCCAGAAATAATCGCACCGGTCGATTTCGCTGTTCTGACAATTTTTTCAGTGGATTTATCGATCAGTGTATGATCATAAGCCCTAAGACTGATGCGTATAGTTTGTTTCGCCATCTTTATTTTACTCCAATATTTCGGTAACGACACCGGCGCCCACAGTATGGCCACCTTCTCTTATCGCAAACCGAAGTTCCTTATCCATTGCAATTGGGGTAATCAAGGTACCCGTCACTTCTACATTGTCGCCAGGCATCACC
>JABIDL010000034.1 GCA_018651745.1 Candidatus Neomarinimicrobiota bacterium
CTAAATATCGTGGAATCCATAAAAATGCGTTCTATTTTCATTTGAAAGAAAGTGAGTTTAGGTTCAATTACAGGCATGAAAATATCTACCAAAAACTACTCGAAAACTTTCGAAATAAAACGCTAAACTAGTCATGACCCATAAAATAATTAACAACTAATAAATCTTTTATTGTCTATAACTTCAACCATTATTTTTAGAAAATATAGTTAAAGGAAGAAAATATCATGTTTGCCATATTTATTAACGTCATCACCGCGCCCGGGGAAACATTTGAAACCATCATAAATAAATTCAATTGGAAACAGGCATTAGTTCCCGTTGGTGTTTTAATGGGTTTAGCCATGATCACCGGTTTTATTCTTCAAGATTTAATTGCAGATTTGCAATGGGAACAAATTCAAAAAAGTATTGAAGGAAATGCGAAAATATCCGAAGAACAAAAAGAAACAATTCTTTCTAGCCAGTACAACCGAGTTTATTCAACATCCATTTTTAATTATTTAAGTATTGCAATTACCTGGCCTTTGCGTATTTCGCTTTGGTCCCTGTTTGCCATGCTTGCAGCTAATTTGTTCTTAGGAGGTGGAAAAAAATATAGTGAAATGTTTACCCTCAGTGCATTTGCTTATATGCCATCGGTGATTGAATACATTACGATTACGCCCATTCAATATATTTCAGAGAATATGATGATTTTTACCGGTTTGGGTGCATTGGGAATCGGCGAGCCGGGCGATTTTATGAATAGTTTTCTTGCAGGCATGGATATTTTCGCGTTTTGGCGAGTCTTCCTGACCGCAGTTGGGATTGGAATTCTCTATCATAAATCAACCAAAACAGCGTTAACGGTCATGACAGGTTTGTGGATATTTGGTTTATTATTTCTTTCCGGATTTGGATCAGTAATGTCCAGCATGATTGGAAAATGAATGAATAGAACTATTCTAAATTGTTTTTTATTTCTGTTATCGATAACGATTGGATTCAGCCAAACGTATTCTCTAGACGATGCAATTGAAATAGCTCTTAAAAATAAAGAAGTATTAAAAACATCTGCCATGGATGTACACTCAGCCGAACAAGATGTAAAAGGATCGTATAGCGGCATTTTGCCATCCATCCGCTTTTCGGGGGGCGTGAGCGAATCCCAATTCCCTCCACAAACCGGCGGATATAATTCTGAAACCGGAGAATTGACCTTGGGTACCATAAGCCGTCAAACTAGCGCTTCTTCTACCATTTCTCTATCTCAAAATGTATATGACGGAGGTGTATGGTGGAACACAATTCGTCAGGCAAAAAACAGTTTTCGTATTGCTGAAGAATTTGACCGTCAGATAAAAACCAATATTATACGAAATGTACATACCTCCTATTTTAATTATTTAAAAGCTTCTCAGCTGTTAGATGTAGCAAGGTCAAATCTTATGAGTTCGCAACAACAGTTAGCATTGGCAAAACAAAAATATGAGCTGGGAGCTGAGAAAAAAACAGATCTATTAAAAGCAGAAGTTCGATTTGGCCAAGCCAGAGTGGATGTAATCAATAATGATGCTAATCTTCAAAATGCATATCGTACATTGAAAAATGAAATGGGACTCAACGGGAAAGAACAAGACTTTTTTGTAGAAGAAATTGAAATTCCGATGGATAGTATTCCTGATTATGAAACCGGATTTGAGCTTATTCAAAATTTCAACCCGAGTGTCAAAGCTAAGCAGTATCAAATTACCGGTGCGGAACTGAGTGTAAAACTTTCAAAAGGTTCTCGGCTACCTTCAATTAATGCCAATGCTACATACTCGGGAAGTGCCGATAATTTCGGAGATGCACTTTCCAATAACTTTAACGATCAAAACCGTTTCAATGTCGGTCTATCAATTTCCATTCCTCTTTTTTCCGGGAATAGTATTAACACTCAAATTCAAAAATCAAAAATTGCTGTTAATAAACAAGAATCTGAATATTTAACACAGCTTCAAGATTTATCGGTCCAACTTAGCAGTGTTTTGGATCAACTGAATAATTATCAAGAAATTATCCCAATCAACGAAACGGTACTTGAATCTGCCGAAGAAGATTTGAAACTTGCTCAAATGAAGTACACGCAAGGATCCACCATCATTTTAGAGGTTTTGGATGCGCAGACATCTGTGGTGCGAGCAAGATCATCCCTAATTAGCTCAAAATATGACGCATATATCACACAAGCGAATTTGAAAGCTCTTTTGGGTACACTTAACGATAAACAATAATTTAGAGGAGAAAACTGTGGCAAAAAAAATATTCACCAAGAAAAAAAAATGGCTCATTTTTGGCGGAGGCGGCACGTTAGTTGTGATACTGATTGCCATAAGTTTGATGAAAAAGGATGATGATGCAATCAAAGTGGAAACGGAAACTATAGTCAGACAAACGATCATTCATAAAGTTAACGCAAGTGGGAAAATTCAGCCGGAAACTGAAGTGAAAATCAGCGCCACTTCTTCTGCATGGATTGATTCCATTACGGCTGAAGAAGGCGATTATGTCAAAAAGGGTCAACATTTAATTACACTAGATCGAAAACAATTATTGTCAAATTACAATGCCGCAACCTCTTCTGTTCGATCCGCCAATGCACGGCTAAAACAAGAATTAGCCAGTAGGAAGCGGGTGGAAAATATGTATGAACAAAATTTGGCCTCAGACCAAGAATTAGAAGCGGTTCAAGCATCGTACGAAATAGCAAACAGCTCATTGGCGCAAGCAAAATCCAGTCTTGAATCACGAGAAGATGATTTGAATAAAGCTCGAATTGTATCACCTCAAGATGGAATTGTTACCGCGGTAAATAAAGAAGTGGGTGAAATGGCGGTGGGCGGGATGTTTCAAGCAGAAGTACTCATGATAATTGCTGACTTGAATCGAATGGAAGTCATTGTAGATGTGAATGAAAATGATGTTGTTTCTGTATCTCAAGGTGATACAACGGAAATTGAAATTGATGCTTTTCAAGATACCCTTTTTTACGGTGTTGTCAGCGAAATTGCTCACATGGCTCAAACATCTTCAGTAGGATCTGCCGAACAGGTAACTAATTTTGAGGTGAAAATCCGCATGATTCAAGTTCCGGATGGAATTCGCCCCGGAATGAGTGCAACTGCTAACATCATTACCGATAAAAAAGACAATGTTTTAACTGTTCCCATTCAAAGTTTAACAGTACGCCCCGAAGGATCAGAAAATATGAGGTTTGAAAAAAACAAGGGTTCAGACAAAAATGATGAATCAAAGAGACAAAAAGCTAAAAAAATGGAAGAATTGGTATTTATTGTTGCAGAAAAACCCGAGGGTGTTCTTAGAAATGGAACCGTGTCGGAAATGGATGAAAAATTACTGAAAAAAATCAAAATTAGTAAGGACGAGAAAGTAGTTCATATCCGACCTGTACATGTGGGGATTTCTTCCGAAACCCATTACGAAGTGCTAAGCGGCATCGATGAAGGCGAAGAAATTGTTACAGGAAGTTATCGCGCTATCAGCAAGGATTTATCTCATAATAAAGTGGTGAAAACCGGGGATAATGAAAAGAACGATAAAAGTGGTTTCAGCATTAAAATCGGTTCAAACAAATCCGGTGATTAAACTGAATTATTATTATTGTGCCTGATCTCATTTATTTAAAAGAAATTAAACGCCATTATGATGTAGGCGGAGAAGTGGTTCGTGCATTAGATGGTATTGATCTCACCATCAATCATAATGAATATATTTCAATTATGGGACCTTCAGGTTCCGGAAAATCAACGCTCATGAACATGATTGGCTGTTTAGATTCTCCCACAGAAGGCATTTATGAATTTGAGGGCGAACTCGTCCATGAAATGGATGATAATCAATTGGCTTCGATTCGAAACCGAAAAATTGGGTTTGTATTTCAAACGTTTAATTTACTACCCAAAGCCACTGCCCTTCGCAATGTGGAAGTTCCACTTATATATGCAAACATTCCCAAAAATGATCGGATTGAAAAAGCGAAAACATCACTGATTGCCGTTGGATTAGAAGAACGCATGCATCATAAACCTAATGAGCTTTCCGGTGGACAACGTCAGCGTGTAGCCATTGCAAGAGCATTGGTAAATGATCCATCTATCATTTTAGCAGATGAACCAACCGGGAATTTGGATTCAAAGAGTGGTGTGGAAATCATGAAGATATTAGATAAACTGCATTCTTCCGGAAATACAATCATCTTGGTAACTCATGAAGAATACATCGCAGACCATGCTGATAGAACCATACACCTTTTCGATGGAAAAATTAAAGAGGACATTACAACAGCGAAAAATAAAAGAGTGTTCTCTTGATTTCACTCTTTTGGGAAAATCTTCGCATATCGCTTAGTTCTATCTTCGGAAATAAATCTCGATCCATTTTAACAGCGTTGGGAATTATTATTGGTGTTTTATCCGTGACTCTGATGGGGACACTCATATCCGGTTTGGATCGAACATTTGAAAAGAGTATGTCTTTCCTTGGTAGAGATGTATTAATTGTAAGCCGTATGGATTGGTTCGGCGGAGACATGGATTGGTGGGAATTGAGAAATCGTCCCCGTATTAAAGAAGAATATGTTGAAAAACTCAGAGCAAAATCAAAATATATATCTGCAGTTGCTCCCATATCTGAACGAGGTGGAAGTATTATTCGAGGAGATAAACGAATTGACACTCGATTCTTTGGTACTACGCCCGAATATATGGCAACAAATGAATCTGCTGATGTAACAAACGGACGATATTTTACTGACGGAGAAAATAGGTCAGGAACTCGCGTGATGGTGATTGGTAGAGATGTAGCAGATGGCTTATTCCCAGATGAAGATCCAATCGATAAGTATGTCAAAATAGGATCTCATAAATTTCGAGTTATCGGAGTGTTGAAAAAGCAGGGAAAATTTATGGGTTTGTTTAGTCTAGATAACCAAGCTGTTTTACCGTATGGAACCTATCAGCGACTATTCGCTCGTCGAGGTTGGATGAGCGTTCGAATTAAATTAAACACCGAAAATTATGATGAAGCGAAAGAAGAAATTTATGGAATTATGCGTCAGATCCGCGCTTTAAAACCTCAAGAAAAGGATGATTTTGCAATAAACCAGTCCGCCACTATGGAAGCACAATACAAAACAATTAAGTTGGCGATTGGCGGAACGGGGCTATTTATTACAGCCCTTTCTCTCATCGTTGGCGGAATAGGCATTATGAATATCATGTTTGTATCGGTCAAAGAACGAACGCGGGAAATTGGCGTTCGAAAAGCATTGGGAGCTACACAGTCAATGATTCTAGGACAATTCCTCATGGAGGCAGTGCTAATATGTCTTATTGCGGGATTGCTTGGAATGGGATTAGCCGGAGGCCTGAGTCTTCTAATTAATCAATTTTTCCCTTCATCGATGCCTATTGGATTAGCGATTGGATCCATTATGTTGAGCGTCATTATCGGCATTGTTTCTGGACTGGTTCCATCCTACCAAGCCGCTCGATTAGACCCAATTGATGCACTTCGGTACGAATGATGGCAAAACAATCCCATTTAATAAATACGGTTAAAGAAAGTTTTCGGATGGCGATAGAATCCATTCGTCAAAATAAACTACGGTCCATTCTAACTTTGTTGGGAATCAGCATTGGAGTGTTTTCTGTAATTGGAGTTATGACCGCTATTCGCACATTGGAATCATCAGTGAATTCCCAGTTGGATATTTTTGGCACCAATACATTTATGATTCAAAAATCTCCCGCCATCAGAATTCATGGTGGAGGAAATGATAAAATTCGAAAACGGAAAAATATTCGATATGCTCATTATGAAGAATTAAAACAACGAGCAAAATTGCCGCTACGTGTAAGTGTCGTAGATAATTCTCAAGAAAGAAATATACAGTATAAAGATAAACGATTAAAAAAAACGGCAGAATTGTCCGGTGTAGATGAATGGGGATTGCGTTCTTTTAAAACGTATCTTGCCGATGGACGAAATTTCTTGGAAGACGATATTCGTTTTCATCGAAGCGTAACGATTCTTGGCCCGGATCTAGCAGATATTCTTTTCCCCTTTGAAGATCCATTAGGAAAAGCTATTCAAATAAAGGGATTAGATTATACGGTCATTGGCGTAACAGAACGAAAGGGGCAGGCATTTGGTCGAAGTCAGGATTATTTTGTTATGATTCCCATTTCAATTTATATACAGCGTTTCTCTCATAGATGGACTTCTCTTGCCATAAATGTTGAGGCGGAATCCACCGAAATGTACGAAAAGACTATGGATGAAGTTATTGGACTGATGCGTGTGATTAGAAAGGTGCCACCGGAAGAAGAAAATGATTTTGCAATTATTTCCAATAAAGAAATGATGGAAACTTTTGCAGGATTTACAAGTGGAATTAAACTTTTTGCCGGCGCTGTGAGCGTGATTGCATTACTCGTAGCCGGAATAGGAATTATGAATATTATGCTCGTTTCTGTCACAGAAAGGATAAAAGAGATTGGTATTCGGAAAGCGATCGGTGCCACCAAACGAGACATTCTTACCCAATTTTTAATGGAAGCTATTTTCCTTAGCCAATTTGGCGGAATTGTTGGCGTTATTTTGGGAATCGCCGGTGGGAATATTGTTGCAATTCTTTTGAAAGTGCCTGCTGTAATTCCTTTAGATTGGGCTTTTGTCGGAATGGCAGTATGTTCACTCATTGGGATAGGATTCGGTATTTATCCCGCCTGGCGCGCAGCCAACTTAGATCCGATTGAATCTTTAAGATTCGAATAATTCTTTATGTAGTCTATTGACAACAACTTCGACAAATAAAATGCGAAAAGATTTACTGGACATTGCAGAATCCGCAGCAAAATCAGCTGCCAAACACATCATTGATAACGATCCTTCTTCCATCCGGAAAAAGGGTCCGACAAATCTTGTAACCGAAATTGACACAGAATCAGAAGACATTATATGCGGACTTCTGATGAAAGAAACACCTGATTTCGGAATTCTAGCTGAAGAACGTCCAGAAACTAATATAGATGCAGAATGCAAATGGATAATTGATCCACTAGACGGAACGACAAATTTTGTGCATGGATATCCATCGTTCGGCGTTTCGATTGCTTGTATGCAAAATAGTAATCCAATCTTAGGAGTGGTTGTGGAACTGCCGGCAGAAAATGTGTATTCCGCAATGATTGGAAATGGCGCATATTGTAATGGGGAATCCATTCGTGTTTCTAAAACAGAAACGATTGAAAATGGATTATTTGTAACCGGTTTTGGATACGACCATGATAAAGCTTGGGAAGCCAATATGAAGCTGTTTAAGCATTTTACAGATCAATCTCAAGGCGTAAGAAGGCTCGGTGCCGCATCGGTGGATTTATGCCATGTCGCGAGCGGTAAAGTGGACGGATTTTGGGAATTCGATTTACATCCTTGGGATACAGCAGCTGGAATTGTAATTATAAATGAAGCCGGCGGAACTGTGTCTCAAATGGACGACTCACCCTTCAATATTTTCAATCGGAATATTGTAGCGTCCAATGGTATTCTAC
>JABIDL010000035.1 GCA_018651745.1 Candidatus Neomarinimicrobiota bacterium
CCATTCCAAGAATTAGAATTACAGTCTTCTGTAGTTTCATTGGTTGGTCCTTTCTGTGGTTTATTTTAAAATTCACTTTCACAGCGAAATCTTTCGTAATCGCAATGCATTGCCAATGACAGTTACCGAACTGAAACTCATGGCGGCGGCGGCTATAATGGGGCTTAGCAGAATTCCGAAAAACGGATAGAGTATTCCGGCGGCAATTGGAACTCCCAACCCATTATAAGCAAAAGCCCAAAAAAGGTTTTGCCGAATATTCTTCATAGTTGCCTTACTTAATTGCCGACCCCGAACAATTCCCGACAAATCGCCTTTAATCAACGTCATATCTGCGCTTTCCATCGCCACATCAGTGCCATTGCCCATAGCGATTCCAACGTCTGCCTGCGCCAAAGCGGGAGCATCATTTATTCCGTCTCCGGCCATGGCTACAATTTTTCCTTCATTCTTCAATTTTTTTACAATTTCGTGTTTCTGATTTGGTAAAACATCTGCTTCCACATGGTCAATTTCCAACTTTTTCGCTACGGCATGTGCTGTTTTTTCATTATCTCCGGTGAGCATGACGATTTGTAAATCTTCATTTTTTAATTCTGTTATTGCGCCGTGAGTAGATTCTTTGATGGGGTCAGCTACTCCCAAAATGCCAGCAGGCTTAGAATCAATAGATACAAACATAACGGTGCATCCTTCTTTTTGCATTTCGGTTGCCAAATCTCTTAATCCGCCAAAGTCCACATGCAACTCGTTCATCCATTGCAAATTGCCAATAGAAATTGTTTTTTCATTGACTACTCCATGAACACCTTTTCCAGTCAAAGAATTAAAATCGGAACATGTTTCGATAGGTAAATCTCTTTCTTGCGCTTCAGAAACAATAGCATTCGCTAAGGGATGTTCACTCACTTTTTCAACGCTTGCAGTCCATTGCAATAAATTACTTTCAGAAACCGGATCAATAGTGTGAATACGAGTGATTTTCGGCTTTCCTTCCGTCAGTGTGCCAGTTTTATCCACCACAAGTATATTGACTTTCTCCATGATTTCAAGTACTTCCGCATTTTTAATCAATACACCGTAAGCGGCGCCACGACCGGTGCCAACCATAATAGACATAGGTGTCGCCAATCCAAGTGCGCACGGACAGGCAATAATCAATACAGCAACCATGTTTATTAAAGCAAATGCAAATCGCGGTTCGGGACCCCAAATAGACCAAATCATAAAGGTTACCATACTGACTCCAACAACAGCCGGCACAAAATATGATGCAACTTTATCTGCAAGATTTTGAATGGGTGCGCGGCTGCGCTGAGCTTCATTGACCATCTGCACAATCTGGGACAGAAGCGTTTCCCTGCCAACTCTCTCTGCTTTCATTAGCATCGATCCCGTTCCGTTTACAGTTGCGCCCACAACGGTATCACCTTCATTTTTTTCTACCGGGATTGACTCGCCGGTGACCATGGATTCATCCACACTACTTTGCCCTTCAATAATTACACCATCCACGGGGATTTTTTCACCTGGCCGAATCCGCAGAATATTTCCTTTTTGTACATGTTCTAACGGTATATCTTCTTCTCGGTCATCATCGCCAACCAAGCGAGCGGTTTTCGGCGCCAACCCTAATAGTGCTTTTATGGCACTACCGGTTTTATCTCGCGCGCGTAGTTCTAAAACCTGGCCCAAAAGCACTAACGCAATAATCACTGCTGCAGATTCAAAATATACGGGAATGATACCGTCTGCATTTTTCAATGCTGCAGGAAAAATTGACGGAAACAACGTAGCAATCACACTGTAGGAATATGCCACACCTGTACCAATGGAAATTAGAGTAAACATATTCAGGTTTCTGCTTTGAATGGATTTCCAACCTCGATGGAAAAAGGGTAATCCGCCCCATAAAACTACCGGCGTTGCTAATGCTAATTCTAACCACGTCTGCAACGAACCAAAAAATCCGCCGGTGAACATTCCGCCCATGGTAATGACCAATAATGGCACCGCCAGAACAACGCTAACCCAAAACCGTTGGGTCATATCAATCAATTCAGGATTTCCTGTATCTTCAAGTGAAACTTCCATGGGTTCAAGAGCCATTCCGCAAATAGGGCAATCTTCCTGTTGATCCCTTATGATTTCCGGATGCATTGGGCAAGTAAATTGAACATTTGCACCTTCAGGAATCCTGGTTTTTTCAGGCTTCTTATCGCTCAGAAATGAATCCGGGTCTGCATCAAATTTTGTTTTGCAATGGGTACAGCAGAAAAAGAATTGTTGGCCATTATGTGTCGATTTAGCCGCAACATTTTCAGGGTTAACATCCATACCACACACAGGGTCTTTTTCAGCTTTAAGTGCAGTATCAGAACAACAAGCTGATTCATCCTTGACTTCTTTCGATTCTGATATCACGAAATTTTCCGGATGTTTCATAAATAAATCGTGGCAATATTCGGCACAGAAACCGTAGACCTTCCCTTCCCAATCCACAGTAGAAACTGCTGTTTTTTCTGTGACCGTCATACCACATACAGGGTCTTTTAATTCAAAACTAGAATCTTTCATTGGAATATTTTCAGGTAAGTTCATTATACTGGTTTACTTGCTGACTGGGTATGAACCACCCTCCAAACTCCGTTAACCCAGCGTAGTAAATAAGTACCGTGACCTTTATTATGTATTTCCCTGCCAGTTGATGTGGTGAGTTCAATTTCGGTATCCACAACTGCCCAGGCAAAATTTTCTTCAAAATGTATTTGAATATTCGTGAATTCTAATTTCAAGCCCAATTCAGCTTCGGGTTCAACATGATTCACTATCAAATCTTCAAGACCAATATTTTGGCCGCCACCTTCAAAAAATCTGGCACCATCCCAATCCAGAAAATGGCTACGGAAAGCTGTTCCATCGCCATTCTCCCAGCCAAGACGTATTTCATCGATAATATTTTCAATCAATTTTTCATTATGATCTGCTATATTTTTTTCACAACCCAGTACTACTATTGCAAACGCAAAAATAAGATTTTTCATACTAGATCCATTCTTGATTAATCATTCTCTAATAAATTCATTCTTTAAATTGCATCTGGTTATTCATTTCCTGTCATTATTTTAACAGAATTAGTTTTTGAGTTTCAACATGACTTCCACTTTGTAGCACTGCAAAATAAATACCACTTGGCTGATTGGATCCATTCCATTGAATTTTATGTGTACCCCGTTCAATTATCTTATCTAGCAAGGTTGTTACCAATTTACCAGAAATATCAAATAATTGTAGGGTCACCACAGTATTTGTTTCTACAGAAAAACGGATTGTAGTTGTCGGATTAAAGGGATTTGGGTATGCGTTGTGAAAATTGAAATCTGTTACTAATATTTCAGGTCCACCTATTCCAACTGATGATGTATCTACTACGGTAAATTGTCCCATCATTCCAGTTTCTTCGTGAGTAAGTATATGGCAGTGATACATATACGGTACGGACGTATCTGAAAAGTCTTCAAATTTAGTAATAAATTTTGCTGTACCATTCTGAGATGGGACCAAAACGACATCTTTCCACCCTTGCATATGTGGAGGAGGCGCTACACCATTTATTTCTAAAATATTGAACTGAACATCATGGATATGAAATGGATGTGCAATTTGTGATTGATTCCTTAATTCCCATATTTCAACATTATTCAATGGAATTTCATAATTAACCACATTGATATCAAAAGGGTCACCATTAAACTGAAACGGACCATTTAATGCACCGTTTGAGCCCATGTTAACCGGTGAAAAAACAATCTCTCTCGTTTGATTAACATCGGCTGGATTCCATGGTAAAACAGAAACAAGTGAAGTCGGAATGGTTGTAATTGGATCAGCTGTGGAGGAAGTAATACGCATTTCCAATAATGTAAAATCACTTCCATTTAATGGATTGTCTGCATAATAGGGGATCGAACTTCCACCCATTCCTCCTACAATACTTGCGCCATAAATTCCATTCGGTATCAACGACCCATAATTCATTATACGAATGGTGTCGCCAGTCATATTGTTCAAATCAATCAATACTTCATAACGTTCCCCAGGGGAAATTATTAATTGATCCAACGCAATAGGTTCGGGTAATAATCCTCCGTCAGTTCCTATTACATTAAAATTTGAATTATTATCTAGACCAATATTAAAGGACCGTTCGGAAGACCCATTCAATAAACGAAGTCTGATAATTTGCGCCGGTACATCAAGATACGCATCTATTGTTCCATTGGTGAATAAAAATGTATCTAACCCACTTGAATCCATATTGGTTACAATTTGATAATTTTCGTTCAATGTTTTTGTCTGAAAAACAAGAGGAATATCGTCCACGCCATAGTTCCTTGGCAAATCCAATAATGCCTCTTCATCATCTTTGACAATTACAAACCCGGCAATTCCCATTTGAACATGTTCATTTGTTTTATGCATTAGATGAGGATGGTACCACATGGTAGAAGCGTGGTCTTTTACAGTAAAATACGGGTTCCAAATAGTATTCGGAGGGATGGGCGTGTGAGGGCCTCCATCAAATTCAGCCGGAACGTGCATGCCATGCCAATGAATCGTGGTTGTATCAGGAAGTTGATTATCAAAAGTAATATTCACGTCTTCCCCTTTATCCATAATCAAGGTAGGTCCAAGGATAGGGTAACTCACACCCATAGTTTGAGTAAATATTCCGGGAAAAAATTCCATCTCACTTTCTTGTAGTACAAGATCAAAATTACTACCTGTCAAAGCAGGTGGGACAATTAACTGATTTTGACTAAAAGCTAAATTATTTATGATAAGTACTAACATTATTTTTTTCATGAGAATTTTCCTGAATTTCGTTATTCAATAAGAATGATAATTTGTATTAAACTATTATGAGAGTCTTTCGAGACGATACCCCGAAAGACTCTCATTCAGCTTCTATTTATTCTTACAACAGGCTTTGGTTTCAGATTTTTTCCAAAACATCCAACTGCTGGATTTTTTGTGATCACATTTCGATGATGCCTCACTTTTTTCACCTTTATACGCACAATTCTCTTTCTTTGAACTGTCGCATTTTTTACTCTGGTGGTCGCAACCCACTGCCAAAGAATTCTGAGCTTTTGCAGGTTCAGTGATTTCCGTTTGGACTGTTGGAGTTTTATCCTGCGCAGAAATTACTGATATTGCTGCAGTCATGATAAAGACCATTAATAGGTTTTTCATTTTACTTTCCTTTCGTTTGTGTATTGTTTGTTTGATTATTAATTCACCAAATCTCATTGGTTTTATTGAATTTCTTTTTCTTTTATCATCGAATAAAAAATCGGCACTACAAATGTAGTTAAAATCGCAAATACCATTCCACCAAAGGATGGAATCGCCATGGGAACCATCACATCTGCGCCGCGACCGGTGGACATCAAAACAGGAATCAGAGCCAAAATGGTAGTAGCTGCAGTCATCATGGCCGGACGGATTCTCCGTACGCCGGCAAACACAACCGCTTTGCGAATATCTTTAATTGTATCCGGTTTCCGCTGCTGAAAACTTTGATCAAGGTAGGTGCTTATTATAACTCCATTATCACTTGCGATACCAAAAAGCGCTAGGAAGCCAACCCACACAGCGACACTCAAATTCACCGGATGAATTTGAAACAATTCGCGTAGGTTTTCACCAAAAAGTCCGAAATTCATGAACCAGCCCTGTCCATAAAGCCAAAGCATCACAAACCCACCTGACCATGCAACAAAAATTCCGCTAAAAACTATTAATGCAGTTGATACTCTTTTGAACTGAAAGTATAAAATTAAAAATATGATAATCAATGCAAGAGGTAACACAACTGCCAATTTTTTTGATGCACGGATTTGGTTTTCATAGGACCCTGCAAATATATAGCTTACACCTGCTGGAACGTTCAACGTCCCAGATTTAATGAGATGGTCCAAATAAGATTGTGCTTCTTCTACCACGTCCACCTCAGCCCATTCATCCAATTTATCAAACAAGACATACCCAATTAAAAATGTATCTTCACTTTTAATCACCTGCGGACCACGGACATAATTCATGGTCGACAATTGTCCTAACGGAATTTGAACACCGTTTTGTCCCGGAACTAAAATCCGGTCCAGTGATTCCATATCGCTACGGTAATCCCGCATATAACGCACCCGGACGGGATACCTTTCTCTACCTTCTACGGTAGTGGTGATGGGCATACCACCAATAGCAACCTCAATCGCATGTTGGACTTTTTGCAGTGAAATTCCGTAACGGGCAATCGATCGCCGATTTATATCAATTTCCAAATATGGTTTTCCAACGATTCTATCAGCAAACACCATTTCGGGTTTTACGCCGGGGACATTTTTTAGGTGTTTTTCCAGCTCCATTCCAAACGCTTCAATGGTGGTTAAATCAGGTCCTTTAACCTTAATTCCCATGGGAGCGCGCATTCCACTTTGCAGCATCACAAGACGGGCAGAAATTGGCTGTAATTTTGGCGCAGATGTTGTCCCCGGAATCTGGGCAGCTTTGACCAGTTCATCCCAAATATCGTCGGCAGTGCGAATATGGTCTCGCCATTGACGAACACGTTTTCCATTCTCATTTAGACCATATTCAGATTTATAAGAAACAATCGTTTCAACCATGCTCAAAGGCGCCGGATCGAGCGGTGAATCTACCCTGCCAATTTTACCAACTACCGATTCCACCTCCGGGACGGAATACAATGCTTTATCCAAAGTTTGCAGCACATCAATAGATTCTTCCATTCCGGCATGAGGCATTGTGGTTGGCATGTACAGGTAGGAACCTTCATCCAGCGGTGGCATAAATTCCTTTCCCAACCCCGGGAAAGTATGCTGCATTGCGATAAATGGACGGGAGGAATGGACAAACCTCGGCATCCAGCCAAAGAAAGCATCAAATCCCAGCCAAACAAGCAATCCGAGGATCGTAACCAACGCCGGCAACGAGAGTGCTTTTACTTTATGATCTAAAGCCCATGCCAAAATTTTTGGATATACTTTCGTGAAACCGGTTATCGTGCCCATAATTAAGGCAATTAGAAATCCTGCAAATAGGAAATTCAAAATGAATCCTTTTTCCAATCCCAGCGGCGACCATGTTGATGCCAAAATGAAAACCACCATCACAATCACCAATCCATTGCCTAACCATGGGAATTGTTTCAATAGGGCTATTTCAAACCTGAATCGTTTTTCCTTTTTTCCAAGTAGCCAATGCGCAATGACCGGCAGAATCGTCAGGGCAATAATAATGGATGAAATCAAGGCAAACGTTTTGGTGTAAGCCAAGGGTTTGAATAATTTCCCTTCCGATCCAATCATGGTGAAAACAGGTAAAAAACTGATCACAGTTGTGGAAACGGCAGTGACCACCGCACTGCCTACTTCTGATACAGCATTAAAAATCACTTCCTTTGTTTTTTCTTTCGCCTTTTCCAAATGTTTCAAAATGTTTTCAGTCACCACAATTCCCATATCCACAATAGTGCCAATAGCAATGGCAATTCCGGAAAGGGCGACAATGTTGGCATCTACTTTAAATACTTTCATCCCAATGAAAACCATCAAAACAGTCAGAGGCAGCATCCCGGAAATCAACATAGACGACCGAAAATGCATAACCATCACAAGGATTACGATAATCGTGATTAAAATCTCGTCCCGTAGTGCATGGCTCAATGTACCTAGCGTCTCATAAATCAATCCTGTTCGATCATAAAATGGTACAATAGTCACTTGACTCACAGAACCATCAGAAAGTGTCTTTTTGGGTAATCCGGGAGAGATTTCCTTTATTTTTTCTTTTACATTCTGAATGGTTGCCAGTGGATTTTCGCCGTATCGAGCTACCACGACACCTCCCACTGCTTCTGCGCCTTCTTTATCCAACACGCCTCGACGCAACGCCGGGCCCAAGGTAACATGGGCAATATCTTTAATATAAAGCGGAACATTATCTCTAGTTTTTACTACGGTATATTCTATGTCTTCCAATGATTTAATGAACCCCAATCCACGGACCATATATTCTACACGATTGATTTCCACCGTTCTGGCACCCACATCCAAATTGGATTGGCGAACCGCATTAAATACTTCTGTCAATTGAATGCCGTGTTCCCGCATTGCCATCGGATCCACATCAATTTGATATTCTTTTTGGAATCCGCCGATAGATGCTACCTCTGACACTCCAACTGCAGATTGAAGGGCGTAACGCACAGTCCAATCCTGAATACTTCTTAGTTCTTCTAAATCCCAACCGCCGGTTGGATTGCCCTCTTTATCACGACCTTCCAGCGTGTACCAAAACACCTGTCCTAAGGCCGTAGCATCGGGTCCTAATGCGGGAGAAACACCTTTCGGGACTGTACCGGATGGAAGAGAATTGAGTTTTTCTAAAATGCGCGAACGTGACCAATAAAAATCTACTTTTTCATTAAAGATGACGTAAATGGTGGAAAATCCGAACATGGAATAAGACCGAATGGTCTTCACATCGGGAATTCCTAGCAAAGCAGTGGTCAGCGGATAGGTAATTTGGTCTTCAATATCCTGTGGACTTCTTCCAGACCATTTTGTAAAAACAATCTGCTGGTTCTCGCCAATATCCGGAATGGCATCCACTGGCACCGGATCCCTCGGTAGATTGCCCAGATTCCAATCGAATGGCGCTACCATAATACCCCAAACCACAGCGCCAACAAGCAGAATGGCAACAACCAATGTATTGTCAAGAAAATATCGTATTATTTTATTTAGCATAATTTTCGTTCATCCCAAACCATTGAATAATTGGTAGCATAGAATCGAAATGACAAACTACGTGAATCATTTCTAACCATTTCCTTTTGGCAACAATCCACTCCACTCATTGTTGCAATCCATTTTTAATTCCCATCTTAATGCTGATGATTTATTGGTTTATTTTTATTCATATTCCCGTCGGGATTCATCATACTGGATTTGGCGGCAATCTGCATAGCGCTATCAATTTTAAAATTCCCTTTAACTACAACTCGTTCACCTTTGTGAAGTCCACTTCTGACGATGTAAAAATCCCCGGCTCGGTGTCCCAAAACAATCTCGCGTCCTTCAAATGTTTCATTATCTTGTTGAACATAAACAATGGCCCGTTGACCTGTTTTTAACACAGCGCTGACAGGAACAAGTAAAGGATTTGAACCATTGCTATGATGAACAAACCCAAGAGATTCTGCCGATTCTAATTTCATTCCGCAAATGGAACAGTTACCTTTTCGGTTATGAACTTCTTCCGGATGCATAGGGCACACCCATTTGCCAATCAAATTTTTTCCCATTGCCTGACCGTGAGAATCAATATTTGCTTTTACGATTCCGCTTGTAAACATTCCCGGTTTTAGCATTCCCGAAGCATTATCTACATTGAGTCGTACCCGAACAGTTCGCGTTTTTTCATCAACGATCGGATCAATAAATGCCACAGCACCGGAGAATGTGTGTCCCGGAAGCGCCGCAGTAGTGAATGTAACATTTTGTCCATACTGAATCATGGCGACTTCAGTTTCATAAACATCCAGTTTTACCCAGACTTGTTCCAGACCAACCACATCAAAAAGCTTTGATCCGGTTTTTACATAATTCCCTTCGACTGCACTTTTGGCAATAACTACACCTGATATTGGACTAAAAATCGTAACTCTATCGGACGGTGTTCCTCTACTTTCAATTTCTGAAATTTGATCATTCGTTAAACCGAGTAATTGTAATTTTTGCCGAGATGCTTCCAAAATCATGTCAAACCCGTTACCGGATGAAGCATCTGCACGCAAACGAATTGCTTGCAAAAATTCTTCTTGCGCAGAAACCAATTCAGGGCTGTATAATTCTACTAAATGGTCTCCTTTCTGTACAGATATTCCAGTGAAATCCACAAATAATCTTTCAATGCGTCCGGGGACCCACGCCGTAATGGATTTGATGCTTGTTTCATCATAATCCACTTTCCCGGATACTTGAATTTCTGCAAATGCTTCACCATGTTTCACCTCGATTGTTTCAACTCGTGCAAGTGCTTGAGCTTCCGGTGATAAAATTAATTCATTCCTGTTAACCGAAGATGATCCTTTGGCTACCGGAATTAAATCCATAAAACAAATTGGACATTGCCCCGGCTCAGGCAAATTGACACTGGGATGCATAGAGCAGGTCCAAGTATCCGCTTCTACTTGTGAACTACGATGCATTTGGTTTTCTTCCATTTCGCCTGGAAACCCAAACCATAAACCGATTAAAAACGTTAGGACCATAAATCCCCAAGTGAAACCGTTGAAATGTTTGATATTGTCTAATATTTTATTCATTATATCATCCTTTATTAATCCGATAGATTATTTGAATCATTCTTCAATCCCCAAAAAAGATTCTAAAATCGCTTCGTGGGTAAGATAACTTACAATTGCTTTCTCATATTCTAATTTGAACTGAAGTAAACGTCTTTGGGCATCAATCAGTGTTAAGAAATCTGCTTTATCGCTGATATATGCTTTTTCGGATGCGCCCAAAGATTCCCGGCTTTTAGGAATCAATTCATTTCCATACAATTCTATTTTTCGTCGAGCATCATCCATTTTGAACAGGATATTTTCTGCAGCGGCAATCATTCTGTTCTGATGACTGACGAGTTTATTTTCTGCAGCTGTTTTTCTGTATCGAGCTGCGGATATTTCTTTTGCATTCTTTCCAAACCAAATGGGTAAATCAATTGAAAATTTGAACAATAACGGATCTTTCCCGCTATTTGGGCTCCCTTCTTTTTCTCCGGTTCCGATATAATCCACGCCCAACCCGAAATCCGGCAGATATTGCAGTTTTGCTCTCTGTAATACACTTTTGCGAGAACTGACAGAATATTCAGCCGCTAAGAGCGTGTGATTCTTTTCCCGTATCATTTGAAATACAGATGCTTTGGGTAATTCTTGCCATTCCACATGTAATGAATCATGGTGGTCAATTTGAACTAAAGATGGATCATTAATTACAGATCTGAATTCCTGCAATAGAGGATTTTTACGAGTTGTTAATGATTTCAGATCATTTTGTAATTTAAGTAATTCAATTTGAGTTTTTATGAAATCCAGATGCCCGGCTTGAGCAGTTTGATATTTGGTTTGAATAACCTTTTCCCAGTTTTCCAACAAATGGACATTTTGCTGAGTAATGTCAATGGCTCTTTCAAGATAATACACATCATAATAAAGTGATTTTATTTTTGCCGTAACATCTGCTAAAGTTTGAAAATATATTTGTTCCAATGCGTCCGCTTGGGAAGATTTTGCTCGACTGGCTGATCCCAGTTTTCCAAACATGGGGAATTTCTGCATGATTCCAATTTTATATTCCTGCGGTCCGACTGCAGTTTCTACACTTTCCTGAAAAACGCCAACACTCAACATTGGATTTGGCAGTTTTTTAGCCACAGATATTTCGTCCTGTGAAGCTTTCCAAAGATAAAATGCACTCTGCACATCAGCGTTATTTTCTTGACCAAATTTGACATAATGATCTAATGATTGTTGGCCAAAAATATTCGCCGCTAACAACGTTATTGTTAAAATTATTTTCATGTCTAAATAGTGATTATTTATCACTCCTTCATTGATTAAAAAAACGGATGCCGTTTAGATGCACGGATCCCTTGTAGCGGACAATAATCCGCAAATAGTTTCAGGAGTGTCTAAATCAGAAGTGGAAGATTGAGGTGGGCTATAGGCCCGGGGTCGGATTCTATCCGATGAATGTATAATTCAGATTTGTTATTTGTGATCTGGTAGTTTTGAATTGAAAAATTTATTACTGCATCAGTTGTTTTCAAATCGGCTTTATGAAAAGGACCTGATACAATTGGCATAAATACCGACGTTCCGCAATCTGACATTGTCGGACAATCAATATCTTTTTTCATATCGCAACAGGATTTTTCCACTTTAATGCAACAAGGCATTTCACAGTCACCTAAATGAATAAAGGGTGCTGCAGTAGCGCCTGCGAACAGGATGATTAAACCAATGGCTGTTATATTTTTCAGCATGTTCCTTTAATATACGCCATAATATCAAAAAGTTCCAAATACAGCATTATTTAATAATTTTTATCAATTCACGGAAGTTATTACCCTCGGCAATTTCCTGAAGTTCAAACAATGCAGTTTCTACACTGGTTTGGGATCCGCCATTCAGAATGATCTTATCCAGCCCCATGTCTCGATTGAAAGACGTCCGGGACGACACGGCATCTGCAACCACCTGAACCTCATACTCGGCTTCCAATAAATCTACAGCTGTTTGATATACACAAACGTGCGTTTCAATTCCGGAAACGAGAATTTGAGTTGCGCCGGTATTTTTTAGGGCTGATTGGATGTCCGAATCGCGCCAGCAAGAAAACTCTTTTTTAATGAACGGCTTTTGCCCATCCAGTAAGTCAGCAATTTCAGGAATTGTTTCGCCTAGTTTTTCCGGAAGCTGTTCTGTCCAGATTATCGGAATATTCAAAACTTTCGCACCGCGTATGAGTTTCCGCATATTAGCAACATATTCATCGGCGTTCTGCATAATTCGAGCGAGCTTTCCTTGAACATCTATAACGATTAAAGCGGTAGAAGATTTTTTTAACATAAGGTTTTTAATTCCTTCCAATAGACGGTTGCCCAATGATCAACGGTGCCGCCTGTTCTTACGATTTCAACCGTGTTCATTAGGAATGAATCCTTCACGTCCAATTTACGAATAATAGACCTTTTTTGCTCTTCTGGCATTTCCTTGTAAATAAGACTGATATGAGGATTGAAGGAGTATGGATTTAGATTCGGAGTTAGGATATGAGATTCAATTTGGTGCTGGAAGTTAGATAATTCGTGGGATTTTTCCAGTTCAATGAAAATTGTTTTCCAGATTACATCGGACTGACCGATGCCGGTTTTCCTCACCTCAATTGGGTTCAGGCCAATAGATTTAATAAGATCTTTGGCAGTGGATAAATCCGTAACGGGAGAATACAGCGTACAGTGAGGACTGAAAAATGGTGCATCATATTCCTCTGCTAATTCTCTAATCACTGAGGATAAAAACGCTTCATCTTCTTCACATGGTGTCAACCAAATTGAATACTGTTCAATCATTTAAATTATAAACAAGCTTAACGCAGAGGCGCAAAGCGCAGAGTAGGTTTTTAAAATGGGGTATTCTGAAATTTGTATATCTGTTTTTTCTATGATCAATATTATCTGAATTTTCGTTAGCGCCTTTGCGTTGAAAAAAGGTTTAGTGACCGCGTTTTTTACTACGCTTTCTTTTGGGTTTATTCAGATTTTCAATTGCGTCATCGATGGCATCAGCATTTATCGGATCGTATAAATTTTCCAACAATTCAATATGTTTCTTTTTCCCGTACCTTCCAACAGTCCCAATGGATGCGGATCGCACATTTCTATTCGGGTCTTCAAGATGATCTGCAAACCATTCCAAGAGTTCAGGGTTGTCTTCCACTTTTCCGGACAGCGCCCAGACAGCCGATAAACGGGCATCCCAGGTAGTACCTCCATATTCTGCTAAATCCTTCAATTCGGCTAAAGAACTGTCTGTCTCTTGTTTAGAAATGGCACGAATCGCAGACCGGCGCAGCATGTCGTTATGAGAATCGGTATTAAGTGCCCAGTGTATTTTCGCATTAAAGGCAGAGGTGTCCACTTTCCAAAGGCTATTAAAGGCATCATTTATGAGATAATCCTTTTCGTCCACTGAAAGAAATCCAAGTAAAAAATCCCGGACTTCATCACCTGTGTAATTTTTAAGGGCCCGAACACAGGCGCGCTTCACTCGATTGTCTTGCCCTTTTGCGGCCGCGATCAATTTTGCTTCCACTTTCCGGGGTTTTAACTTTCCTATTGCATTTGCTGCTTCTGCACGGACGCCAAAAAATGAATCGGTTTTCAATGATTCAAACAATGCATCCACAACCGATTTTCGTGCACTCAGTTTCCCCAGCTCATTAGCTGCCCAAACCCGATCATTCACATGGGACGCATATTGTAACTGATATATCAAATCTTTCATTGATTTTTTATGGGTTAAATATTTTGGGATCAAATTTCCCTCATCAAATAAAACCATGTTTGGTTTTCCATCTGACGGAAACGTAAAGGTCTGCTTTTCTTCTTCAATAAAAATAACATGCTGCGTCATTTTGCCATCATCCACAACAATCGTCACAGGAAGTTTAAACAAAGATGTTTCTTCAATATTCTGTGTCTGGGATACTGTCATCGTAACCATATTATTCCGACGGCTGTACTTGGTTTTCACTTCAAGTTTCGGAAGTCCTTTAGTGTAAACCCACTGATCAAAAAACCAGTACAGATTCTGTCCGGTAGCTTCCTCAAATGCCTTTTTCAAATCCTGAGTCTCCACATTTTCAAATGCATATTTTTGGGTATAATGTTTCATGCCTCGCCAGAATGATTCATCGCCAAGATATTTTTTAAGCATATACATGATGACTGCACCCTTGGCGTAGATATTGGCATCAAATACTTCCCAACTCTTTTCATAATGATACTGAACAATGGGACGTGAATGGTAATTATTTGCACGTATAACGCTTTTCAGTGATTGAAGTCTTGCGTATTCTCCACCATCAAATCCTTTATCATGTTCCACCCAAACAAGAGTCATAAAAGAGGTTAATCCTTCGTTAAGCCATGCATTTGCCCAGTTGCGAGTTGTCAGCAAATCGCCATACCATTGATGGGCGAGTTCATGAGCCACCAGTCCGTCGCTAGAATGATCCGGCCGGGCATTTTCTGTATGCATCGTTTCATCAGTTTGGTGAGAGAGTGTTATGTTTTCCATTCCGCCAAACATGAAATCCTCTAGCAAGACTTGATCGTATTTTTCGTAAGGATAAGGGAATCCGGTGCGATCGTTGAAAAGGGAAATCATTTCCGGTGTTTTACCGAAGGACCGGAGTGCATCTTCTCTGCTGTGTTCCTGATACACCCAATAATTCACGGGCAACTTTCCATGAGAATCCTCAATTTTTTTATAATCGCCAATTGCAAACGACATCAAGTACGCAACCATCGGAGAATTTTCCTTCCAATGGAATGTTTTCTTATTGCCGTTTTTATTGATTGAAATGAGTTCGCCGTTGGATACTGCTGTCAAATTTTCGTCAACTGTAAGAATCGTTTCAAACGTGGCGCGGTCGTTTGGATAATCGTGCAACGGCACCCAATAATGATTGTCCATATCTTCGCCTTGCGTCCACGCCTGCAAATGTTTTTCCGGATAGACAGAATCAGGAAGAATGAAAAAGAGCCCAAGTTTGGGTTCAGCCCTATATTCAATTTTTATGTTGAGTGTATCTTCAAATCCGTATTCCCCGTCCAAATCTATTTCGAGCTTTTTTTCTTGCGCTTCAAATGTTAGCGATTTCTTCCCATTCAAAGTGACGGATGATACGACTGTGTGCTCACTGTCCAAACTTATCCGAGATAAATTTGTTTGAAGTGGACTGAACGTATTCGTTACGTTTCCCTCTACCGATTCTCCTCGAATATCTATCTCAATTTCGATGCGAATATGGTGGACGTCAAAATCCCGGTCTGGCGTAGGGTTGTAGCGTTTTTCTTCTGCATAAGTAAGTGCAAAAAGAATAGAAAGTAAGAAAATGTGTTTCATGTAATTCCTAGGGTTAAAACAGCCGGAAACTTACAAGAAATCTATTGGCTTTTCAAATGGGTTCAGCCTGACCAAATTTGATTAATAATCCATATCCATCATGCCGCCGCCTTCTCCTCCTCGGCCCATACCTTCGCGGCTCCAACGGCGCTTCTGCTCAAGCTTCCCAAAATTATAATTGAGCACCAACGAAACCGTCCGGCGATCGCGTTTCCGCCATGCATCCATTGTTTGGGTGTAATTCTCGCCGATTAAACTTTCAATATCCTGTTCAGTATAAATCGAAAATTTTCCACTATTGGTAAGGTCATTGATTTTTAATGTCACTGATAGTCTGCGGTCAAAAAACGATTTTTGAATTCCAAGATCAAAGGTAACCATGGGATCAATATGCCCATAATTGATTTTCATTTTCCCCCGAAATCGGCTCGTGATTTCGACTTTAGCAATCCCCGGAACCGTCACATTCAAATTCCCGAATCCACCTATTCCACGTGATTCTCCGTTCAAATCCGATTCGCCGGAACCAAAAGAGCGGGAATTCCAACCGTATGCATTCAGCGTCAGGTTTACAAACGGCATAAATCGAAGATTAAGCATAACGTGACCCACAAACCGCTCTGCAAATCCTGCATTGTCTGCTGTCATAATTTCGAATTCTTCGTTCCCTACTACCAAAATGTCGCGGTCCCACCACTGAATCATATCTGTAAGACGCTTGTAAGACACACCGGTATTAAACGTCATCGTCCGAGTATTTGTGAAGAAATTGAATTCCAGCGCTTCGCTGTATTCCGGGCGAAGAAATGGATTTCCAGTCCGCACATGCGAAGCATCAGTTGTGTTCCTAGGAAACGGGCTCAGCGATCGGCGACGAGGTCTATTCACCCTTTTGCTGTATCCAAACTGAATCTTGGTGCTTTTCGAAAAATCGTAGAGTAAAAACGCACTTGGATATACCTGAAAATAAGGATTACTGAAGGGCGACGTTGAAACTGCTGTATCAATAATGGCGGTAAAAACATTGACGGAATCAGGTGTAGCAGTTGAACTGCGCGTTACGCTAGCGTCAGTACTTACTTGTTCTGCTCGTGCGCCAAGCTTGAGACCCAACTTTTCTGAAATTTTGTGAGAGAGCGTCGCATATACCGCGTGGACATCCTCCTGATAATTGTATGCATACGGCAGACTGAGATAATCAAGGTCCGTGTTAAACTTCTGGATTGTGCTTTTAAACCCTGTTTCCAAAATTGTCTTTTCACTGAAAGGATGGGTGTAGTCCGAAAGAATCACAATATTGGAATTCTTTTCATCGGAATGGCTGTGCGCCCCATCCTCCACATGGATATGTTCGTCACCTAATTCGTCGGTGCCTTCCACATCTTCTTCTATTTCCTCATCCACAGAGGAATTGTGGGTAATGTCAATTATGAGGTCCCGTTCCTGTTCATCAAAATCACGGTCGTACCTGAAGGACCAGTCCATTGTGGATCCCTTGTCCCATTCCACACTTTGCTGTTCACCGTAATCAGGCTCAATATAATCTATGATTGTTCTGTCGCGTTTATCATGCGACTCAAATGTAGACGTGAGAGAAAATGTATTTTTCGAACCGAGGTAATAATCGGCGCCTAATCGAAACGAAATACTTTCCGGCTCTCGAATCCTGAGTGTATTCTGATTCATGATATTGATTGAATCTGTGTATATATAATTGAACAATCTGGCGCCATCGCCATAGCGATTGCCAAGCCGATAACTTCCGTTCCCGGTCAAGTTCCAATTATTCATGCGGTAGTTCAGCATTCCGGAACCGTTGTATTTCCCGTATTCCCCTGCGGAAAGAGATGTGTTACCATTGAAGCCTTCAAAAATACCCCGCTTCAAAATGATATTAATAATTCCGCCCATACCGTCTGGATCATATTTCGCTGACGGATTTGAAATAACCTCTACGCGTTCAATCATAGCAGCGGGAATGTTATCGACCATTGCACGTCGGTCTCCGTGGGTCATACCGCTGGGTTTTCCGTCAATGAGCACGGTTACGTTTTGGTCTCCTCGAAGACTAATATTTCCGTCGATATCCACGTCCACATTTGGGATTTTCTTGAGGGCATCTTCTGCCGTTCCGCCGGCTACAGTAAGACTTTTATCTACATTAAATATCTGCTTATCAATAGTCTGTATATAAGAAGGTGCATCTTCAATCACGTCCACTGCTTCCATTTGGACAGCAGTAATTTTGAGTCCTATCCGACCAAGATTCAATTCTGTACTACCACCTTCACCGGGAAACAATTTAAACGGACCAAGTACCTTTTTTTCATATCCGATGAATTGGATAACCACTGAATAACGTCCAAGCTGAAGTTCCTTTATTTTGAAAGATCCATCCTTTTGGGTAAGCCCGCCGGAAACAATTGTTTGGTTACGACCACTGATGATAGATACAGAAGCGTATTCTATCGGGTTCCCGTTCATGGAGTCCAAAACCGTTCCTTCAATTACGCCAATCTTTGGCATCATGGATGGGTCAAATTTCCGGCCACCGCCTCTTTGGGAAAAAGCTAATGTGAGTCCCAAAATAGATAAAAATAATGCTGTACTAAAATGTTTCATAAAATTCCTTAGTTAGTGGTTGGATGTCACTAAATGAGACATCAAAACAGCGTGAAAGTTAAAAAGTTCCTGGTAATGTTTATAGAAAAGAAAAAGCCACATTAATGGAGTATTTTTTGTAGCGGGGACAGGATTTGAACCTGTGACCTTTGGGTTATGAGCCCAACGAGCTACCAGACTGCTCCACCCCGCGATCGGTTTTTAAAATCTTTTCAATAAGCTGCCCGCACGATCGTTAATTCTGTTAAAATGCGCCGGCGAACTTATAAAGAGAAAGCAAATCCTACAACCTATTCTAATCGATATATTTTTAAATAAATCGGCATATGATCCGAATAACCTCCGAGCAGTTTATTTCCCGCCCAAAATCTGAAGGGAGAACCGTCGTATTTTCCAACATGCTGACGGTATTCCGGGCCATCAAACACCCGCTCTGACCCGTTTACAAACGTAAGATTTTTTTCATCCCAAAGTCCCGAACTGATGATCAAATGATCGTACACCATATCTTTCCCACCATATTTATAAGTACTACCTTCTTTATTCCTGTGATATGGTTCCATCACATTCCATAAAATAGTATCCCTACCATTTACCTTCGTTTTGTCCATATTTGCGCCGAGATGCTCCACAATAGATGGATCGATCGGCTCATCGTTTAAGTCACCCATAATCACTATTTCCGCATTTGGATTATATTCCAGCAGGCGCTCAACTTCCTTCCGCAGGGTTCTCGCAGCCGCTGCCCGAAACGGAATAGTTTTTTCCACACCGCCATATTTTGATGGCCAATGATTGACAAACACATGCAAAATCTGTTCTTCAAATTTCAATGTGGCATGAAGAATGTCTCGTGTAGGTTTTCCGGATGGAAGCAATACTTTGATTTTCCGTGAATCTACAAGCCAAAGTTTTTCCGGATTGTAAAAAAGTGCAACATCAATCCCGCGAAAATCAGCAGATTCATAATGCACAATCTGGTATTCAAATGATGGAACACGAGAATCCAAATCTTTCAGGACTGCTTCATTCTCAATTTCGCAGAGTCCAAGAACATCGGCACCTATCTTGCTAATAACAGAAGCGATATTGTTCATTTTCAAATTATAAATTCCTTTATTTATGCGCTTTTTCCCACCTATAGCAAATTCATTATCATTCTTATACGGATCGTCTTCTAAGTCAAAAACATTCTCAACGTTCCAGAATCCAACGGTAAGCGTATCGCCAGCAAAAATAGGTGTGATGCAGATCAAAGCACTTAATACCAGAGCCTGTTTAACTTTTTTATATGAAACTTTATGCATAAATCCTCGTATGGTTAATTTAAAGCGGGTACGGAAATTACTCTTGCCTAACCTGAAAAACCTCAAGTTACCTCCTTGGTTTAGGTCCGTGCCCGTTTTTTCTTATTTTTTCCTGAATGTTAATTTTATCGGCACACCTTTAAACCCAAACGATTTTCTCAATTTATTCTCAAGATATCGCTTATAAGTAATTGGCATCAAGTTTGGATAATTAGTAAACAGGGCAAAAATTGGCGGACCATAATGTACTTGGGTCATGTATTTGATTTTGATATTCTTTCCCTTAACCGCAGGCGGGTTCAATTCCCTTGTAGCCGAATTCAAAAATGCATTCAACTTTGATGTGGAAATAGATTGATTGCGAGCTTCGTGTACGCCATCAGCCGCTTCTAGCACAGCCGATATTCGTTGTTTGGTCTTGGCGGAAATAAATAATATAGGAAAATGCGCAAGCTCTCGGTATTGGTATCGCATCTCCTTTTCGTATTCAGAAAGTGTTGCAGAATCTTTTTCTACAAGATCCCATTTATTCACAATTAGTACCATGCCCTTACCGGATTTTATAATGAGGTTTGCGATGGATTTGTCCTGCTTGCCGAATGCTTTATTTCCGTCAATCATCATCAGCGCTACATCGCATGCCTGAATAGATCTTCTGCTCCTTACCGTGCTGTAAAATTCGATATTATCCATGGCTTTGCTTTTTTTTCGAAGCCCGGCCGTGTCAATCAGAGTGATGTCTTTCCCATGCCATTTCAAATTAGAGTCCACCGCATCGCGTGTGGTACCCGGGACATTTGTAACAATTGAATTTTCTTTTCTCAATAAAGCATTTGCCAAGGAGGATTTTCCCACATTCGGCATTCCAACAATGGCAAGGCGTAAATCCTGGTGTGGTTCTTCGTCCTGAGGATCGAATGTGAGATTTAGTTTTGCAACTATTTCATCAAGAAGATCACCGGTGAGTCTTCCAGTCAACGCAGAAAAAGGGATTAACGGTTCTAACCCAAATTCATGAAACGCATTTATCCTTTCCTCGGATTCCAAAGTGTCACACTTATTCACAGCAACAATCAGTTTTTTTCCTGATTTCCGAACAAACTGTGCCAGGGTTTTGTCACTGGCAGTTGGATCTTCTCTACCATCCACCATAAATAAGACAAGATCTGCTTCATCAATGGCTTGGCGGGCTTGCTCGCGGACTGCTGCTGTAAACGCATCTTCATCCACAGGAATATATCCACCTGTATCGACAAATTGAAGTGTATGGCCGGTCCATTCGGTAATTCCGTACACACGATCTCGGGTGATACCTTCCTGGGGATCCACAATCGCCTTCCGCTGTTTGAGCAGGCGATTAAAAAAGGTGGACTTCCCAACGTTGGGACGTCCGACAATTGCTATGAGTGGAGTTGCCATGATTGATTTTTTTCTTGATTTAAGTCGGGGAAATTACAACGCCTGGATCAAAAGTCAGCAGGATGGAATAAGAATACTATTCGCGCTACATCGCAGTAAATGTGATAATTATTTTATCACTTTAGTAGTTACATGGAATTATTCAGCGTAAAGCGAATCGATGGTGTCGGACCACTTGGTGTAAATCTTGGCGCGTTTGATTTTAAACGTCGGTGTTACTTCATCATCCACCATCGTGAAATCTCGAGGAAGTACTGCGAATTTTCGGATATTTTCTACCTGCGCATACATGGTATTAACTTTATCAACGCCTTCCTGAATTTCGCTCAGAATATCCGGATCGGCAGCGAATTCTGCGACAGTTTTTCCTTTGGATTCCAAAGTGGAAAGCAGTTCTGTTGGTTTGATATTGGAAATATCAACTCCCATTTTTTCCTTGAGTAAATATCCTACATCGAGGGTAATCAATGCCGTGCAAAAATGACGGTTATCTCCGATCATAACGGCCTGCGCCACTGCCGGAATTTCCCTAATATCCTGCTCAATCGGAATTGGTGCAATGTTCTTTCCTCCGGACGTTACCAAAATTTCTTTTTTCCGTCCTGTAATATATAGGAAGCCCTCATCATCAAATTTTCCAACATCACCGGAATACAGCCAGCCGTCTTTCAAGCAAGCGTCCGTTTCTTCTTGATCTTTGTAATAACCTAAAAATACGTTTGATCCTTTTAGCATTATTTCGCCATCATCTGCGATTTTCACTTCCGTTCCAGGAAAAGCCGGTCCAACGGATCCGGGTTTGTTATTCCACGGACGATTAAAAGATGTCGGCCCGGATCCTTCAGATTGTCCATATACTTCCACAACCATAATATCCAAACTCGCAAATAGCTTTAAAATATCAGCATTGATTGGAGCTGCACCGGTTACACCAACCTTCAGATTGTTGAGACCGAGCGCATTTTTTACTTTACTGAACAATAGTTTGTTCGCTACATTGTATTTCCATCCGCCACCAGATCCCCCACGGAAAATATCAGCATTGTGTTCCTCTCCTGCTTGCAGAGAAAAGTTGACAATTTTTTCTTTGAGACCGCTCGCTTCGCCAAGCTTTTCTTTAAGACCGGCATAAAATTTTTCCCAAATACGCGGTACTCCGAATAAAATAGAAGGCTTTACTTCCTTCAAATTGTCTAGCACATCCAAAAGTCCGGTAGCAAAATATACTTTCCATCCTGTAATAATAGGTGCATGGATCGTAAACATTTGCTCGGCAATATGTGATAAAGGCAGATACGAAAGCGATGTATTATCCGACGTGAATTTCAACATATCAATCGCCTGACTGGCAGTCCACACCAGATTTTTGTTCGAAAGCATCACTGCTTTTGGCGGACCTGTGGTTCCGGAAGTATAAATAAACGTAGCCGGTTCATTCGCCGATGTATTGCAGTAAAGTTCTTCCACTTTCGTTTTGTCGTTATCCGAGCCGATACCCATAAACGTTTGCCAATCCATATACAAATCATCTGCAATGTCCTCGCACCGGATCATGCCTAACACATGTTTGAGATGGTGAAGATTCCCCCGTTTCGCTGCAACTTTATCCCACTGATCTTTGTTTTCCAAAAGCAATATAGTTGATTCGGAATGATTCAAAATGTAGGCAATTTCTTCAGGTGAATTTGTGGTATAAATGCCGGCGGGAATTGCGCCGATCATAATAGCGGCAAGGTCCATCACTACCCATTCGTAACAGTTGAAACCGAGAATACAAACCGTATCACCTTTACCCATGCCGAGTTTTACCAATCCGGCAGCAGCAGTGTGCACATCACTCGCATATTGACTCCAACTGATGTCGTGCCATTCGCCATCTTTTTTAAACGCTATTCCGGCCACATTTCCTTGTATTTCGGCCTGCTTGAATAAATGGGTTACGGTATTTTCAAACTCTGGGTGTTTCATAGTCAGCCTCCGGTTACTCTTCAAAATTGAACCTGCAATTTAATGGTTGGAATTGATTTTGGCAATCAGCCTAAAAAATTAGATTGAATGTTCTTCCAGTCATGATATTTTTTGAGAAAAAGTGAATCGAAATCTAATTTATTTCGGTCCTCACTGCTAGATGAATACAGGGTTAAATAATCAAAGACCTCATCATACCCAATATGGAATTTATACAAACCCGCTGCGCTAAGAGGGCGAGGATTTTTTTGTTTTCCTCCACCATTAAAGGCTATGGTTTTGATGTTTGGATATTTCTTAAAAAAGAGTCTGAAATTATTGGGTTTAGCATTCAAGATATCGCGGTCTGCGCTGGTTTTCCGTTCGCATGAACGGAGCACATCCCAAAGTGCCACGCCGTGTGATAACGCATATTGTATTTTATCTTTATAGGATGTGGTTGCATTCCATCGCTTTGCAACCGTTTCTTCATCCGATCCTTCCAGAACGGCGAAGATTAGCGGCCAAAAGAGATTTGTCGCATTCGCGTAATACTGATTCACCTTGAGAGAATCTTTACTTGGAAAAGTACCAAGAATGAGCATCCGGCTGCTCGCATTTACAATCGGTTTGAATCCCTTCATTCCAAAATTCGAATCCGTTTTTGTCTGCTGGTCTGCCCGGACACAATTTCGATCTTACTTTTGGGTACAGACCAATATTCCGCAAGTGCCGTTTTTACCGCAGCGTTGGCTTTCCCCTTTTCCGGTGTAGAAGTCACGTACACTTTGAGTGTATCAATTTCTTCCGCTACGGCGTTTCGCGAAGCACGGGGAATGACCTTTATTTCTATAAATTTGTTGGTGACCATTAATAGGAATATACAGACAGCGGAACTAAAACGCCCATTCTCATGCTAAATCTTACGAAGTATGTTTTTGATCAAAGTTACTCCTAATTAAATCATCCTGCCGTCTTTCGTTAAGCTTAGGCTGGGCGTCAATGTGATAGAGCGGGCGATGAGAATCGAACTCACGTCACGAGCTTGGGAAGCTCGGGTAATAACCATTATACGACGCCCGCA
>JABIDL010000036.1 GCA_018651745.1 Candidatus Neomarinimicrobiota bacterium
CCCAGTCATTCCGAGCGAGTCCCATCGAGGCGACGAGGAATCTAAATTAGCAGGGCAAGGTCCTTTGATGAAGAACCACCATCCGCCGGTTCGGAATGACAGTTATTTTTTAACGCCACTCCATCTTGCCTCTATAAAATCCTTGGTGATCTTTGTGGCTATTTTCACCCAATACCCTTAGTTTAGGTTCTTATGAAACCAATAAATATAATGCGTAAAATTCTCGTCACGGGTGGATCCGGATTTCTTGGATCTCATCTATGCGAAAAATTGTTGAAAAAGGGGAATGAAGTACTTTGTGTAGATAATTTTTATACGGGTACCCGGCAAAATATTTCACATTTACTGAATAACCCAAATTTCGAAGTATTACGGCACGATGTTTGTTTTCCGCTTTTTGTGGAAGTGGACGAAATTTACAATCTTGCCTGCCCTGCATCGCCGGTACACTACCAGCACGATCCTGTGCAAACGACCAAAACGAGCGTGCATGGCGCTATCAATATGTTGGGGCTTGCTAAACGCTTAAAAGCTAAAATCTTTCAGGCGTCCACAAGTGAAGTATATGGCGATCCTGCCATTCATCCGCAAACTGAGGACTACTGGGGCAATGTAAATCCTATTGGGTTTCGTTCTTGCTATGATGAAGGTAAACGATGTGCCGAGACACTTTTCTTCGATTACTACCGCCAGCATAATTTAAATATCAAAGTAGCACGCATTTTTAATACGTACGGCCCCAACATGCATCCGGACGACGGTCGAGTCGTTTCTAATTTTATTGTGCAAGCTTTAAAGGGAGAGAATATCACCATCTACGGTGACGGAAGACAGACGCGCTCGTTTTGTTATGTAGATGATTTGATAAATGGATTTGTCAAGCTGATGGATACAGATCATGGGTTTACTGGACCGGTCAATTTGGGAAACCCGGGCGAATTTTCTATGTTGGAACTTGCGGAAACGGTTTTGAGTTTGACGGGTAGTACTTCAGAATTAATATTTAAAGATCTTCCGGAAGATGACCCCAAACAGCGCCAGCCGGATATTTCTATCGCAAAAGGAAAGTTAGAATGGGAACCAAAAATATCTTTAAAAGAAGGCCTCGAAAAAACCATCTCGTATTTTGAAACATTGATTTCTGTTTAAACAAGTCCTATGCGAATATTTTGGGTTTCTATTTGGTTTTCTACAGTTCTATTCAGTCAGAATTTTTCGTTGCGTCCACTTGCGTTCACGATAAATAAATCTACCGGAGGCGACTGGAATGCATTTCAAACGGATGGTGTTTTGATTGGAGGCTTCGGAGGACAGGCAGATTGGTCTAACCAAAATTGGAAAATCATGGGGCGTTGGGTATACACCAGCGTTCATGGAATGTCGGGCGATCCGTTTTCCCTTTCTCCGGATAAAGGGAAAAGATTCTCACAAAGTTATTCCATGCTGGATGGCGATTTCTGGTTCGATGATGCGGATATGCTCATTCAGTACAAGGGAGATAATTATTCATTTGAATTCGGGAAATACGACAGATTCTGGGGTCCGGGAATGTCCTCCCTGACGGTATCAAATAGAGTACCTTCTTTTCCACAATTCGGTTTTGAATGGGATGTGCTTCCCAACTTGAAAGTCTCTTATTTTCACGGGTTTTTGAATAGCGATATTTTAGACTCTTCACGGGCTCAATATTATACGGGTGTAGGAACAAAACAATTTGATATTTCACGATCGGTAGCTGGGCACCGTCTGGAATGGCAACCATTTGATTTTCTTTCCCTAGGCGCAACTGACCTCGTTGTGTACGCAGTCCGCCCGCTGGAAGTCACATATCTAATGCCATTCATCCCTTTTTGGGCGCTGCAGCATTATTTGGATGATACCGATAATATTCAGATGGCTGGCGATATCACATTGCATTTCAGCAATCAGAGAAAAGCATATATCGTTTGGCTTTTGGATGAATGGTCCATTGAAAATACCTTTAATAAAGAAAATGAACGGAATTGGTTTGGTTGGCAGTTTGGTCTCGAATGGATTGCTTTAATGCAAGAAAAAGATCGTTTCCAAATTGAATATACGTGGACAGACCATCGCATTTATCGTCATAGATTTAACGTGAACGATGCCTTTTCGTCTGGATATCCATTGGGATTTTGGGCAGGACCGCATGCTCAGGAATTATATGCTGAATACGTAGCTGAATTATTTGGGTTTGATTGGGTTCTGAGCTATTCAAATGTGAAACGCGGTGAAGTCACAGATGCCATTTTGGAAAATCAGTATGACCAAACACAGGATAATTATCAGCGATTTTCGGGATTGGTGGAAGAAAGAACTGTAATGGATATTCAACTGATGAAATCCGTTTGGAAACAGGATTTATTGGTCTATTTGGGCGTTAGCGTTATTGATTGGAAAAATGCGGGCTTTGATCCTTTTAATCCTGGATCAGGTTCAGTCAAGGATATTAATAAAACATCATTTACCGTTGGTTTTTCCTACAATTTCCGCCCTCCCGGATTAGCAGGAAGAAACCCCAGTCATTCCGAGCGATCCGCCGGCTGGCGGAGCCAGAGGAATCTAGAATAGAAGAGCAAGGTCACCAGATGAAGATTCCTCTCCGCCAACCGGCGGATCGGAATGACAGTTATTATTTTGAACATCCAAAAAGTGCCACGATCATCCCTGATCGTGGATTTCCTACATATCCTTTGCGAAAGTTTAGAACCTTCCGCAAAG
>JABIDL010000037.1 GCA_018651745.1 Candidatus Neomarinimicrobiota bacterium
GAGCGAAAGTGTTGGCGCAGGGGGGCTTGAGTCAGGTTTATCTGCGCCAACCACCGGCGCAGTTACCGGATTGATTATTGATGCAAGAGGGCTCGGCGTTCGCCCTGCCATGTCTCCGCAAGTACTGGATCAAAATGGTGGAATTGTGTACGGACCAAATAATTATGACAGGAAATATGCTGTTACTAATGGTGTGGCGGGATATTCCAAAACACCCGAATCTGCTTCAAAGGATCAAAGAGTTATGGGGAATCCGCTGATTGTCAAAGCTGTAGCTACCGCCGGTACGAACAAAACAGATGTAGTGATCGGAAACTCAGACATTATGAAAATCAAATCGGCAGATTCCAGCTATGGTGTTCTGCGAGACTGTCGCGTTTTGATTATTCTTGATTGAACAATAATACAAAGGGTAAATGAAAATGAAATTTAGAATTTATGTAACACTTGCAATCTTTGGGTTTATGACCTTGGTGCTCGCCCAGGAAGAAGCCATTAATGAGGCAATGGAAAAAGATGATTCAAAGGATTTAATGATCGGGCAAATTGCGCCAAAGTGGGCACTTAAAACTAATCCCGATAAGATTAATTTTGAATTCTTAAGAAAATGGACTGTCGGAAAAGATGAACGGCTTTTACGTCCGCAATCCCAACCAAACAGACATGCAGTGTTGATGAGTTTTTTTGCAACTTGGTGCTCACCCTGTATGAAAGAATTACCCATATTGGAAGAGGTCTATAAAAAATATAAAGATAAACAAATCAAATTTTTTCTGATTGATATTACTGAGGCAACACGCGGGAACCCTGGATACGAAAACATGCCAAAGGCCGGGCCATTCCTTAAAGAAAAAGGTGTTACGATGGAAATTTTATATGATTTACGCGGGAAAGTGATGGAAAATTATAATGCACAAACATTACCCAGATTGTTTATTGTGGACGGTTACCAAACACTTCGCATGACTAGGAAAGGATTTCACGAAGGGGAAGAAGAAATATTTAAGAAAGAATTATCTGAAATTATAGACGAACTTTTGGCTGAATTGCCGGATTCGGAATAATTAATGTGAACAGCATCACAGTAAATAATGTAAAAATTGCGTAAACTGAATCTGAATTGAAACTAAAAAGGAACCATTTCATGAATGCAACTAAATCAATCAATCAATTTTTTCTTCCAGTATTAATGCTAATTAGCTTTGCTGAGGCACTTGATAAATCTACGGCAGCTGTACTGGATTTTGACGCACGAGGCATTTCTGCGTTGGAAGCCCAAACCCTTACAGATCGGTTTGCCGGTGAGTTGGTAAATACTGATGCCGTTATTTTGGTGGAACGCAACCAGATGGATGAAATTTTAGATGAGCAAGGATTCCAGCAAAGCGGTTGTACCAGCGCAGAGTGTGCGGCTGAAATCGGCGCCATGCTGGGTGTGCAAAAAATGATATCCGGGTCTTTCGGGAAACTAGGCAGCTCCTATACTATCGAAGCCAAAATGTTTTCCGTAGAAACAGGACAAACTGAAAAAGCTGTCAGCAAAACTTATAAAGGCGAAATTGACGGGTTGTTGGACCAGATTGCGATTGTAGCTTGGGAACTAATGGGACTTCAGCCACCGGCTGATTTGTTGGCCCGTGCTGGAATAAAACCACCGGAACCTGAAAAAATTTCCAAAGAAGGTGGCGGTAGTAATTGGCTTTTATGGACATTGGTCGGTCTGGGTGTAGCTGGTGGCGGCGCTGCGGCAGCACTTGGAGGTGGCGGCGATGACACGGGCGGTGGCGGAGGAACAGATCCTCCTCCAACCGGCGGAGGTGAACTTCCTGAACCACCAAACCCACCAAACCCACCAAACGGTTAAGGTTGGAGAAGAATGATGAAAAAATTATTAGCACTTAGCACAGTATATAGTCTTTTAAACTTGGCGCCGCTACAAGGACAGTGTTATACATATTACACGCAGCCCACCTGTGAAGCTGCCGGGTGTATATGGGATGCAAACACCAACGTTTGCGGGGATGGCGGTGGCGGAAATACTTCCGGACTCTTTGAAATCTATATGTACGATAACTATTTCTCTCCCGTCGACCAGTATATTAATGTGGGTGATACCGTAAAGTGGATAAATAACGGTAGCAATACTCATACTGCTACTTCCAATGATGGCTCTTTTAATTCCTATGATATTTCTTCCGGGCAATCATTCACCCATATTTTTTCCACCGAAGGAAATTTTAGCTACTACTGTACCTATCACTCTAACATGACTGGTACGATTAACGTTAGTTCTGGCGGCGGCACAGATTATATAGATATATCCAATCCTACCGATGCTTCCGTATGGGATGCAGGCAGTTCCTACTCAATTACCTGGAATACCAATCTTGATAGTTGGGAATATGTTAGCCTAACTCTATATAAATACAATAGTTACCACTATAATATTGTTCCCAGTACTGAAAACGACGGAAACTACACATTTTATGTACCAGACACGGTAACGACAAGCGACCATTTTCAGATATACATTGAACATAGTAATAGTGGCACAAGTGACTATAGTGATGAGTTTACCATTAACGGTTCAGGTGGTGGCTCGAACCTGTGCGAATCCCAGATAGAATATGTTCTAGATGGAGACGGGCTAAACTACATTCAGTGGTCACTGCCGATTGATGACGGCATCTGCGATGATACAGGGCACACCGGATACAAAATTTACAGGGAAGACAACCCGGGGAATCCGAATGTTTTTGACCAGACAAATGCAGTTGGTGCTTGGGAAACAGACCTAACCAACGGAACGACGTATTGTTACTATGTATCTGCTGTGTATGGTGCCGATGAAGCGCCCGCATCGCAAAGTGTGTGTGGAACGCCCACTCCTACTCCAAGCGTAGATGTCAGCGGATTCATATCGTATCCAGACAATGCCATTAATTTTCCCAGTGGCGGATTAAATGTGGCGGTATTTAAAAATCCGTCATCCTGGCCGCCGGCTGCATCCGATATTCCGATTGCTACGGATAATATTTCCCCGGTAGATTTTTCATCATCGGTGAGCTATACGGTTGAGGTAATGGATCCTGATTATCCGGATTGGAATGACACCTATTATTACATCGCTGCAAAGCTGGATGAGGATAGTGACGGCAATAACGATGCCGGCGGGATGTACAGCAATGATGCATTCACGGATACGGACAATATTGAAGCTAATTCCTATGATTTTTCTTTGTCTGCTGAGGGAGGGTCCCAAGCAACAGAATTAGTGAATGGAGATACAGTGTCCGGTATATCTATTAGTTCGCAGGAAGAACTGATGTATTACCTTGATGTCCCCACCGGCCAAGACTCCGTCCGGTTTGAAATTTTCGGCGGAACGGGTGACGCAGACCTGTATGTAAGACACGGCAGCTACCCGGTTGCGAATGATACCGATTGGGATTGCCGTCCATATGTCGGCGGTAATAATGAAGAATGTGTTTTAACGGCCACTGAAGGGACTTGGTACGTAATGATAAAGGCCTATGTAGCTGTTACGGGTTTATCATTAGTCGGAGAATATGGGACGATGGGTGGCGGCGCAACTGAGATGATTGAATTTACGGTAACAAGTAATGAAAGTTTATCGGGTGGCGAAACTAGAGTTGGGCTCATAAAACCAGGCGATGATCCAAATTATTGGTCTAACCGATCTTGGGATTGGATATTTGGCGCCTATACATACCCGGGGAGTCACCCTACAAGTGTTTGGGATAATGCGATTACCGATGATAACGGGTATCATTTAATGATTTTTTATGATCAAAACAATGATTGGCAACTAGATGATGCAACCGAAGCTTATGTAATTTCACCCGCATTTGATATTCAAGGATCCTACGGAAATGCCGGAACATTAGATATGGTTTATAGTGGTAGCAATGGGCCATTAACTATTTCCGTTACCTCGCCAAGCACGGGAGACAATTGGAGCACTGGTACAGGAGAGTCTATAGAATGGATATCAACCACATCTGACGGAAATGGGTATAATGTGGATATTGAATTGTGGCAAAACAATGCATATGATTCAGATATTGTACAGAATTATGCAAGCGGTTCTACGGGGGGTAGTTTCTGGTGGTCTATTCCATCCTTCGTCACGCCTTCAACAAATTATCAGATAAAAGTTCAACATACTGCTTCCGCCGTAGAGGGTACGAGTAGCGTTTTTGCAATTAGTACAGGTGGTGGTGGCACCGATGAATATTCACTGGATTTTGGTGTTTCCGGATCTGCAGAAGTAAATAATTTTGGCTTCACTTCCGGGGAGATTACCGTTGAAATGTTTTTCAAATTACATTCTACCGATCAGGAATATGAATGGTTCTGGATTGGAGATCACTCTGCTAGTACTCAGGTAGTAAGATTTGGATATGGGAGTTCGAACATTGAGTTTGAATTGGAAGGCATTGGTCAGCTTAACGCTGGGGTCACACCAACCCCAAATGATTGGATCCATGTAGCCGCTGTTTATAATGGTAACGAAATGAGAATTTTTGTAAATGGTACTCAACAACAATCTTCATCGCCTGGTGGGACATTCACCGGGTTTACGAATCAACAAATGGAAGTTGGTTGGAGTATGAATGGTTTAGGAGATGTAATTCGCGTTAGTGATATTGCCCGCTATGACGGAAATAACTTTGACCCCTGGACTCAGAACTATAGCCCCGATGCAAGTTCAGTTTTGTTATGGCATTGTAATGAGAACACCGGCAGTGTACTAAATGATGACAGCGGTAACAATTATACCGGGTCATTTACGACGGGAACACCGATATGGAGCTCAGATACTCCGTTCGGCGGTGGCGGAACAGGCGGGAGAATTGGTGGCGGTGTTAGCCTTAATGAAAATGTTGGAAACGGTCAGGTGAACATAGGTGTTTGGTTGCCTGGTAGTAACACCATGAATGCACCGGATATTAGCATTCCAAGCTGGGGAGAAAATTCACCATTCTCGAATATCGGTTTTGATGTACAGGACGATCAGATAACTCCCGGTTGTTGCTATACTGTGGGCGGATTTTTTGACACTAACAATAACTGGAATTGGGATGATGGAGAGCCCCAAGGCATGGTGGAAAATATTACTATTGATGCCTCTGGCGAATATTTTGGAGTGGATTTGGTTCTTTCCACCGGTGGCGGTAATGCGGGTAAAGTTTCCGGACTTCTAACTTTTGATATGAATAAAATTGCCGGTGGTGATGCTATTGTGGGCCTGTTCTGGCCTGGAGAAAATTCAGAAAATATCGCAGATTGGGGGAATAATGGCGACATGGTAAATCTTGGTGGCATGTCATCCGGCAACAGCATGAATTATGAGTTTAACAGTTCAGCTATTTATGATAATTCAAGTGACAGCTATTCTGTTGCTGCCTTTATTGATTATGATGGCGATGAAACACCGGGAGAACTTGAGCCGTATATTACTACTTCTGATATAATGGTTAGCGCTGGTATAGGGGACGTTCCCGAAACGCACGTAACGTATAATAACGCCGGGAATTTGTACACCGAAACATCTGATCTGTTTATTACAGCTATAACGGGTGAAGTCGTGGATTTGTATTTTGGAATATTGAACGATGGTTCCGGTCCCGCTCTTATTGATAATGTAACGACAGATAATTCTGAATTTTCAGTTCAATGGTACCCAATTGGTATTGGTGCTGGAGGTAACGATTTTATCCACTGCCAGCTGGATTTTCCCAATGTTGATAATATAACAGGAAATATTTCCATTGCCCTCAGGAATAACGGAAATGGGGACGTAACTATTCCCTACGATATTGATGTTTACGATGATGCCGATGCATCGATTACAACAGACACGACAACGGTCAGCTCGGATGGTACCTACGACTTAGATGCTGCCAATACGAGTTTTGATTTTTCTGGTGTAAGCGGGTCTGGTGGTACCATTACTGCAACATTAGTGGACGGAATGTATCCCAGTGATGATTCTACCGGGATGGCCGACCGCTACTGGGAAATTACCGCTGATTTTGATTTTAATTCGGCAACGGTCTGCTTTGATTTGACTCAACTTGACGCAGCCGGGATGTTGGATGGGATTACCGACTTTAACAGCTTGGTCATTTATTACCGTCCGAGTTACTCGCAGGAAGATTGGATTCAGATATCAGGTGGCGATATGACTTACAATGAAAGCGAAGGAACTGTTTGCGCGGACGTTGGTAGTTTCAGCCAGTGGACGGTAGGCGGCGGAGATAATTTTCTACCGACTTATACCGTTTCTACAGACTTAGACCAAATGAGTGGATCCGAAGGTCAAGGTGTTGCTGTGACGGCAACGATTTCAGGAATATCATCTCAATATATCACAGATGTAAAAGTAGTACATTTCAAACCGGGTGATAGCGGGTGGGGCACGACCACTTTAAATGATCCGAGTGGCGCTATGGTCTATGATGGGGAAATTCCCGATGGTGAAATAACGGCAGCTGGGTTGGCCGCTACAGTGGTTGTTACCGATTCCTGGAACCGCGTTTCAACATCTGACACGGTAAATATCCCGATATCGTTTGGTGAATTAACACTAGGATCAACATCTGCAAATACTTACAGAATGATTTCTGTTCCGGGGAATTTGGATGATAAAAGCATAAATGGCGTGGTTGGAGATGATCTTGGAGCATATGACAATACCGTTTATCGCGTTTTCCGGTACGATCCACAAGGTGCGACGTATAATGAAAATTCTGGACAGTTCACTCCGACTACAGCATTTTGGGTCATCACCGCAAGCGGACAAACATTAAAGGCGGGAAGCGGAGTTTCAACGCCACTCGTCAATGTACCGACAGTAACGCTCCAGCCCGGATGGAACATGGTTGCAACGCCCTATGCGGCAGATACCTATTTAAGTTCATTTGAAATTCAAAGCGGAAATGTTGAAGATAAAGTCTATCGTTATACCGGAAACGGCTATACGCAAACAACCCAACTCCAACAGGGGAGCGGATATTGGCTGTTTGTAAATGAAACATCTCAAATTAAGGTAAAATATCCGCGTCCAGGGATTAGCAAACCGGTAGCAAGAACGGCTGCCGAAATTTCACTCGATTTTGCCGCCAATATAAAGGCATACATCGGAAATGCGCGTGATGATGAAAATCAATTTGGGCTTTCTATCAACGCCTCTAACGAGTGGGACGAACTTGATTCTCGGGAACCCCCTGTCATCGGGGAATATATTAGTCTTGCATTTGACAATCGGAATTGGACACAAAATAACGGACTGTATAACACGGACATCCAACCAACCGGGAACGCAGTAAATGAATGGCCGCTTGTGGTTACAACAAACAAATATGGCGTTGTGAATCTCGATTTTGAATGGATGACTTTGCTTGAACCAAGTTGGACGGTTCACCTCGTGGATCTCGATCTTGGTTTAGTTCACGATGTTTCGGTAAACCCGAATTATTCTTATGCTTCAACAGGATCCGAAAAAGAAAGATCCTTTGTGATTGTTGCAGGAGATGAAGATGATGTGGAAACGGAAATAGGTAAATATGGGTTGATTCCAGATTCATATGCGCTGGGACAGAATATTCCAAATCCGTTTAATCCGGTAACATCTATCCCAATCGTTTTAGGTGAAGATGCTTATGTATCTCTCTCAGTATATAATATACGCGGTGAAGAAGTGTCTCGCATACTTGATCATCAATCCATGACAAAAGGCCATCATAATCCTTTTTGGATTGGAACCGATTCCAGAGGATTGAAAGTGCCAACCGGCGTTTATCTTTATAGGTTGGAAGCGGTTGACAGTTTTGGTCAAATGCTATACCAAAACACCCGTAAAATGATCATGGTGAAATAACCACTTGATTCGAAAACCCACTTCACAATTGAAATATTTTCAATCGGCTTTATTAACCTATATCATCTTCTCGGCGCAGGTTAATGCTGCTGAATTTGGTAAAATCAGTTTACCACTTGGTAAGGTGGAAGTCAAATCCGCCGGATCATCGGATTGGGTGCGTGCCAAACCAAAAATGCCTCTCAACGAAAATGATGTTATTCGGACGCTCGCTAAATCCCGCTGTGAAATTACTTTGACTGGAGGTGGTAAGGTACGCATTGGAGAAAATTCGGAACTTGAAATAACAGTAGCTAGCGTTAAGCCCATGACTAAAGATTTTAGTGCTAACCTGAATAAAGGGAGTGTATGGGTTGCTGCTAAGGCAGCCTTTGGTGAAAAAAAGAGAGTTGCTGTTCGAACTCCAACCGCGGTTGCGGCTATCCGCGGAACTAAATATCGCGCCACTGCCGGAGAAGATGAAAGCGCAGTATTGGTTTATGAAGGGAAAGTTGATGTCAATGCAGCAAAAAACATTAGCGAAAAACGGAAAGAGAAACGCAAAGGATTTACACCCGGAAGTCTCAACCCAAATAAACCAAAATTCACGCTAGGGCCCGTAACCGAAGTATTAGGACCTTACGAAGTCACGTTAAAAGATTGGATCAGTCTCGTGGAAGGTATGCAAATCAATGTCCGGAAAGACGGCAAATACCACATGTTTAAATTTGATCAATCATTAGACGTAGAAAACGACTTTGTTAAGTGGAATCAGGAAATGGATTCCCAATAGCAGTTTCCGCTTACCTTACGCCTCACTTTTCCTTATTTTCCAACCATGTCTGATCTCCTAAAGCGCGTAAGCATTGGTGCACTTATTGGGTTTTGTATGGCTCTATTTGTAGGTCTTGGCACTCAAAAAATCCCATTTATAAAATCTCTCCTTGACGGATATGAATATCTTTCCTACGATTCTCGTATGAAAGCCAAAGTTTCCGGCGTAGAAGAACAGTCTATTGATGATGTTATTATTATAGATATTGATCAGAATTCTGTTGCCGCTCCGGAAGATGGAGGACTTGGGAACTACAAGGATTGGCCTCATGCCCTACATGGTCAACTTATTGAGTCTGTTGCGATGGGAAATCCAAAAGCGATTTTATTTGACATAATTTTCGATCCGGAAAACACGAATAATTATTTCCTATTTTCGGACTTGATTAGTGATCATACTTTTAAAACTCAAGATATGGTAGATCGTGTAAATGAATTCCTTTTCACCCGAGATCCATATGCTTTTATTGACCAAACATCTGCAACCCAAAAAGCTTATCATGCTCTTGTATTTGAAAAGGAAGACAGCCTCAATTTTTTATACAAGATGGAATCTGAACCGAAAGGGTATCAGTACGAAAATCACGTAATTAGCGGCATCCCAAAAGAGATTGCTGAAAAATTGCCGACAGCAGACCGCATCGGGAATACATATGTAGAACTACTTTCTGCATCTGTTGGATCTGGAAGTGCAAATTTCCCCCAAGATGAAGATGGCATTATCCGTCGTGCACCGACCGCTATTTATTTTGAAGGTCCGAACCATGTATATCCGAGTTTGGTAATGTCTGCTGTAATTGATATTCTAGGAATAAAAAAAGACGGTGGCTTTGATTATGATTTTGAAAACCATGTGTTGCGGCTCATCGATACAACAAATACAATTGTCAGAGAAATTCCCATTGATGATCACGGTCGCATGTATGTGAATTATTACGGACGCTTTAAAACGTTTTACTATTTGCCGTATAGCTATTGTATTGATCCAAACCTTTCCGATTACTTTGAAGACAAAGTTGCTTTTGTTGGAGCTTCCTTGCCTGGTTTAATGGACCTTCGAAACACTCCAGTACAAGAAACGTTTGCGGGTGTAGAAATTCATACTAATGTGATGCACAGTATTCTGCAAAATCAGTTTATTCTTCCAACGTCATCCGGGACAAATTTGATGGTGATCTTGATTGTGGGCACCATCCTTGGAATCCTCGTAAGCATTCCAACCAAACCGCTTTACACACTTCCAGCTCCTTTGGTTGGTATTGTTGCATGGGTTTTATTTACATACACTCAATTTTTATCTAATCTTGTCATGTGGGAAATTGTTCGTCCAGCGATGAGTATGGCAGGGACATACCTCGGGATATTCCTTTATAATTTCCTCGTTGTTGAAAAAGATAAGCGCTTTTTAAAGAGCACATTTAGTACCTACATCTCTCCTGAGCTTATTGACCAAATGTATGATAATAAGGAAGAGCCTCAGCTTGGAGGTACGGAAGGTTACCATACGGCATTTTTTACGGACATTCAGAGTTTTTCCGGTTTCTCGGAAAAATTAACCGCATCTGATTTGGTAGAGCTTCTAAACGAATATTTAACCGAAATGACGGATATTTTATTGGACAACAAGGGAACTTTGGATAAATACATCGGGGACGCAATTGTAGCATTTTACGGGGCGCCTGCACCGGTAAAAGACCACGAATACTGGGCTTGCCTTACAGCAGTAAAAATGCAAGAACGTCTTGCGGAACTGCGCGTAAAATGGCAATCCGATGGTGACAGGTGGCCGGAAATTGTCCATAATATGCAAAACAGAATTGGAATTAATACGGGTCCGATGGTTACAGGAAATATGGGATCAACGATGCGCATGAATTATACTATGATGGGCGATACGGTCAATCTTGCGGCTCGCCTAGAAGCATCCGCAAAGCAATATGGTGTATATATTCAAGTTGCCGAAGAGTCTTACAAGGCTTGCATGGACAAATTTATTTGGCGAGATTTGGATTTTGTTATTGTGATGGGAAAAACTGAACCGGCACAAGTGTTTGAACTTATTGCAGAGAAGGGGCAAATGCCCAAAGGTTACGATAAATTATTGCCAGCATATCACGAAGCTGTCAAATTGTATCGCAATCAGAATTGGGGGAAAGCAATTGAAGCGTTTAAAGCATCCGATGAGCTTGAAGATATGTTCCCTGGACGAAAGACAAATCCGAGTAAAATATATATCCCCCGGTGCGAACATTATCGGGACAATCCTCCCGGTGATGATTGGGACGGATCTTGGGCTTTAACTAAAAAATAGATATTTTTGGTATGTAATTTCCGTTGGTGTGGGAGTGGCTGTTTACTTAATTTCAATGGATTTATCAGAGATAATTATAAAGGGAACAAGATTATGAATGATGTAATAGATGAAAAAATACTAAGCCTTTTAAACGAAGCCAATTTTCTGACCTTAGGCACTTCAGTAGGTGGAAACGCCTCAGCAGCTAATGTGTTTTTTGCTAACGATAGCTTTGATCTTTATTTTTTCACATTTAATCCATCTCGCAAAGCAGAACAAATTCGCGTGAATCCCAATGTCCAATGCGTCGTCAGACCTGATGGGTGTGAGGGAATTAAGGAACTCCAAATTGAAGGCAGGGCAACTCAGATAAAAGATGAAGCCGAAATTGAGAAAGCTTATGGGATGATTTGCAAAGTGACTGAAGCATTTAAGCCATATATGAATGATGAATTTCTCAAAAAAAATAAAGTGATCGGGTATTATAAAATCAAACCAACTGTAATTAAATATGTGGATTTTTATTCCGAGAAACAGTTTGAATGGAGAGAGTTTCCGGAAAATCGTCTATCATTATCATCTTCTATCATTAAAGGCGCTTTAAGCAAAGTCGGGCTATACTTGCGAGCTGTAAGGGCACCGTTTTTTACAGCTACGATTGCTCCGGTTGCATTGGGCGGAGCGGTGGCTTTCTTTAATTACGGCATGTTTAACTGGAATTTATTTTGGTTATCTCTCTTAGGGGCAATACTTGCCCACGCGGGAACGAATTTAGCTAATGATTATTCAGATCATATGACCCGCAACGATGAATCTAATAAACTATTCAGTCCTTTTAATGGCGGATCTAGATCAATCCAAGCGGGATTGTTTTCCCCGACGAAAGTATTTGTGTTAGCAGTGGGAATGTTTTTGGGCGCTATTACAATTGGTCTAAATCTTAATACAACACTACATGGCGCACCCTTTGCTCTAAGCCCTCTTTTGTGGTTTGGAATTGCCGGTGTTGCTTTGGGTGTTTTTTACACAGGCGCCCCATTGCGATTGAGTTATAATGGTTTTGGCGATATTGCTGTTATGTTAGGATTTGGTCCCGTGATGGCTTTGGGAACACATTATGTTCAATATCAATCTTTCCAGACATTTGGCGCGCTCCCCGCATTAGAATGGAATTTTCTTCCCATTTTGGCAGCTTCAGTTCCAGTTGCGGTAATGGTAGCATTAATTTTATTTATCAATGGTTTTCAAGATTTTAATGCTGATAGAGAAGTTGGTAAACGCACTTGGATTGTTCGAACAGCAGACGGAGAACCTGTTGCAAATTATGCTAGACCATTTGCTATCTATAAAGGCGCTCTCTATTTTACTTTTTTATATGTTCTCGCTCTTGGAATAGCCGGTGCAGTGAATTCTGATTTTTCCACACCATGGATATTGGTTGCAATGTTACCGTTTTTATTAGCGAGAAAAGCCATGACCATGGGCGCAGATTGGCTCAAGCGCTGGTCGGATGAAAATGCTGATAGAGAAAAACTACCTTATGAATTGTTGATGGTTAATGTTTCTACGATTGGAACTCACTTTAGTGTCGGAATTTTAATGGTAGTTGGCTATTGGCTAGGGACGATACTTTAATTTTGTCCAACCTGGTGAAATCTTCAAAAGAGCCCCATTATCGGGGCTCTTTTTTTATCCGCACGAAAACGGATATGGCAGCTATGTTTAAAGATATCAGTAAACGATACGACTTTCTAAATCATGTATTTAGCCTTGGAGGTGATTTACGATGGCGAAAAGCGAGTGTAAAATATCTGAATTATAGTAAGGATGCCCAAATTTTGGATTTTGGTGCTGGCACTGGTGACTTCAGCTTTGCTTTGAGGCAACATTCATCTGCGCATGTGACTGCATTAGATTTAGTGCCGGAGATGCTAGATCAAATGAAAATGAAAGCAGGTGCAAATAGCGAAAAGTGGTTAAAGCTGGTTCAAGGAGACGGAGAAGCGCTTCCATTTAAAGAAAATACGTTTGATGGGGCAGTAGCCGGGTTTGTTGGCCGTAACCTGCTGGATTTACCAAAAGGACTATCGGAATTATACCGAGTAATTAAACCTTCGAAGAAATTAGGGTTCCTGGAATTTTGTAAACCGGAAAGTGGTTTTACCCAAAAAGCAACTTGGCTCTATCATCGGCTAATCATAGCTCCGGTTGGTAATCTATTAATTCGTGGAAACAAATCGGCTTATCAGTATCTAATTGATTCTATTGAATCGTTTTATACTGCAGCAGAAATGCGAAATCTGATGAAACAAGCTGGGTTCAGAAATGTAATTAGTATAAGATTTAATTTTGGCACAGTAATTTTGACAGTAGCAACAAAATAAATACTAATGTTTTTTACCCATGAATAAACACATAAAACCAGCAGTATTACTCTTAAAAGATGGGCGAATGTTCCAAGGATTCTCTTTCGGGTCAGAGGGGAAAACTATGGGCGAAGTCTGCTTTAACACCGGAATGACAGGATATCAGGAAATTCTGACAGATCCATCCTACCGCCGGCAAATTGTCACTATGACTGTCCCTCATATCGGGAATTACGGAGTGAATCCGGAAGATATTGAATCTGATCGTATTCAAGTTGCGGGGTTTGTGGTAAAAGAAGGAACAGAAGTTCCATCGAGCTGGCGAGCGAACCAGTCTATTGGAGATTATTTAAAAGAACAAGCCATTATCGGAATTCAGGGAATTGACACTAGAGCGCTCACACGGCATATTCGGGACAATGGAGCTATGAATGGAATTATATCAACTATCGATTTCGAAAAAGATATGCTCTTGAAACAATTACTCAAGACTCCGGATATGTCAGGGTTGGATTTGGCAAAAGTAGTTTCTGTAGACAAAGAGTTTAAGTGGTCACAAAATGGTGATAAAAAACGATACAGAGTTGCTGCAATTGATTATGGGATAAAATATAATATCCTTCGGTTATTAGAAGAACAGGATTGCGATATTACCATCTTTCCAGCCGAAACGTCCTCGAAGAAAATATTGGATTTTAATCCAGATGGTGTTTTTCTCAGTAATGGCCCGGGTGACCCTTCGGCTGTTACGTATGGAATTGATATGGTGAAGAAATTGCTTGGCAAAAAACCCATTTTTGGAATTTGCCTTGGACACCAAATTTTAGCATTAGCCTTAGGCGCAAAAACATTTAAACTGAAATTTGGGCATCGCGGGATGAACCACCCCGTAAAAAATCTTGAAACGAATGGTGTGGAAATTACAAGCCAAAATCATGGATTTGCTGTGGATTTGGATTCACTGCCAAACAATGTAATTTCAACCCACATTAATTTGAACGATAATACATCTGAAGGCCTTCGCTCTAAAGATTATCCAGCATTTTCAGTACAATACCATCCTGAAGCGAGCCCGGGTCCGCATGATAGCAGATATTTATTCCACAAATTTATTAATATGATGAAAAATGACGATTGAATTCATGTGTTTAAAATTAGAAAGAAGTTCATTTTATGAGAAAAAATAATTTCCGCAATATTGCAATTATTGCCCACGTCGATCATGGGAAAACAACTCTTGTTGATGGGCTTCTGAAGCAAAGCGGAACCTTTCAGGCCCACGAGCAAGTAGATGAGCGTGTTATGGATTCGATGGATTTGGAAAAAGAAAGAGGAATTACGATAACTGCAAAAAATACAGCTGTCATTTATAATGATGTAAAAATAAACATCATGGATACACCCGGGCATGCGGATTTCGGTGGAGAAGTTGAACGAAGCCTGAACTTAGTTGATGGTGCTCTTCTTTTGGTTGATGCCAGTGAAGGCCCGCTACCCCAAACCCGATTTGTTCTCAGGAAAACATTGGATAAACAATTACCGGTTATTTTAGTAATTAATAAAATTGATAGAGCGGATGCCCGAATTGAAGAAGTTATTAATGAAGTTTATGATTTATTTATTGACTTGGATGCAACAGATGATCAAATAGAATTTCCCATTATTTATACGAATGCAAAGGACGGAATTGCTCATCATAACCTAGACGATGGTTCTACAAATCTTAACCCGATATTTGACACCATTATAGAAAAAATAAAAGGCCCCGTGGCAAATGATAATTTTACGCCACAATTTTTAGTTACCAATTTAGATTATGATCCTTACGTCGGACAGGTCGCAATTGGTCGGCTGAACAATGGCGTTTTAGAAATGAATAAATCGTATTCTCTTTGCGGAATTGATGGCATAAAAAGCAATCAAAAATTTTCTGCTATATATACTTTTAAAGGGCTTAAAAAAATTCAATCAGAAAGCCTGGAAGCTGGTGATATTATTGCTATTGCCGGGATTGATGGTGTGACCATTGGGGATACCATTTCCTCCAATGAAAATCCAATGCCACTTCCTAGAATAATCATCGATGAACCTACGGTATCGATGCTTTTTTATGTAAATAATAGTCCATTTGCTGGCAAAGAAGGAAAATATCTTACATCCAGAAACATCATTGAGCGGTTAGAAAAAGAAGTTCTAGGGAATGTTGCTCTTCAGGTTCATCCCACAGATAGAAAAGATATGTTTGAAGTTCGAGGTAGAGGCGAACTACAGATGGCAGTGTTGATTGAAACGATGCGAAGAGAAGAGTTTGAATTTATGGTTTCGAAACCACATGTAATTACCCATGAAGAAAATGGAAAAACAATGGAACCAATGGAAAAGGTTTTTCTTGATATTCCGGATGATAAAGTTGGTATTGTTACAGAAAAACTTTCTGTCCGAAAGGGGAAAATGACAAATTTAGTAAACCATGGCCATGGGAGAGTTTCAATGGAATTTATTATCCCATCTCGTGGGTTAATTGGTTTTCGAAGTCAATTCCTCACCGATACTCAAGGCGCCGGAATAATGAATAAATTGTTTGACGGATTTGCTCCATGGTTCGGTCCAATTCCACAACGAATAAGCGGGGCTATGGTAGCGGACCGACAAGGAAAAGTAACGACATATGCTTGTTTAGGGATGGTTGATAGAGGCGAGCTTTTTGTAAAAGTAGGAACCGAAGTTTATGATGGGATGATAATTGGTAAACGAAATCGTTCCATGGATTTAACATTAAATATTACACGGGAAAAGAAATTAACAAATATGCGGGCCGCTGCTTCAGATTCGACGGTTGTATTGCGACCGCCTAAGCAATTGTCTTTGGATCAATCCATTGAATTCATAGCAGAAGACGAATTGGTTGAAGTAACTCCGCTATCAATTCGATTACGTAAGATGGAATTGAATGCAAATAAGCGTTTATCTAAAAGTCGTAAAGAAAAATATGTCGAATAACTTTTAAAAGTGGTTGAAATTATAGAATAATAATAATGATCCTTAAGACAAAAAATCTATCTAAATCATTCGGCTCACGGGAAGCTGTGGATAATTTATCATTAGAAATTCCGGAAAGGTCTGTTTTTGGTTTCTTGGGACCAAACGGAAGTGGGAAATCAACAACCATTAGGATGATGACAGATTTAATTCGCCCAGATAATGGCGAAGTATTTATTGAAGGAAAATCTGTCCAAAAAAATCGCCAAAAGGCATTAATCAACGTAGGTGCATTTATTGAGCGTGCGGATTTTTATAAACATCTCTCAGCTCAAACAAATTTAGAAATGCTGGCACGAATGGATGGTAAAGGGTTTGATAATATACCAATCGTTTTGGAAAGAGTTGGGTTGACTGATAGAGCGAATGATAAAGTGAAACATTACTCTCAAGGAATGCGCCAAAGGCTTGGGATTGCACAAGCATTGCTGGCTAAACCCAAATTGTTAATTTTAGATGAACCAACAAATGGACTTGACCCACAAGGGATGAAGGAAGTAAGAGATTTAGTGAGGGATCTTAATAGTGAAGGAATCACCATTTTTATTTCTTCTCACTTGCTGGATGAAGTACAAAAAATATGTTCACATGTAGCGATTATTCATTTGGGGACATTGATTATTTCCGGAACGATGAAAGAATTATTAACTGAATCAGAATTTTTTACAACAGAGTTGCGGATTCATCCTATAAAGAAAGCTAAAACAATATTAGAATCTCAAGAATGGGTTCATAAGTGCGTTGAAAATAATGGGGTGTTGTTCGTGAACGTATCCACAGGGAAAATTTCCGATATCGCACCATTGCTTATCCAAAACGGCTGTAAAGTGGATGCGATTATTCCTAAAACTTCATTAGAAGAGTTGTATTTGTCAAAAATGGAAACCAAAGGATTTTGATGTGATAGGGCTTATTCATAACGAATTATTGAAAATTACCGGTCGATGGAGAAGCTATATCGGATTCATTGGGATAGCCATTTTAATGCCATTAATTCTCTGGGGCTTCTCTTATGGTGGCGGTGAAATTCATGATGAATATGCAAGTGAACTCGGGGATAATTTTATTGTAGTGGGTTCAATATTTAATGCGTTTTTAGCCACATATATTGTGATGAACGCATTTTGGATTCATATGCCATTTCTGGTAGCCCTGGCTGCCGGCGATGCGGTAGCAGCAGAAGGCGCTGCGGGAACGTTTAGAATTATTTTAACTCGTTCAACAAGTAGGTTGAAAATATTATTCGCCAAATTATTTGCTACGTGGATTTATACTGCGCTTCTCATCTTATTTTTAGCATTCATGAGTCTTGGGATTGGATCTATTTGGTTGGGAGTTGGTGACCTCATCGTATTTGATAAAGGAATTCTCATTTTAGATCAAAGTGAAGCATGGGTTCGCATGACACTTGCATTTGGATTAGCCATTCTAATTATGTGTGTTGTAGCAACTTTGTGTTTTATGTTTTCGACAATGGTAAATAACGGTATTGGCCCAATTATAGGCGCCATTTTCCTCATTGTGATTGGATATATCATTATGGCAATTCCAATCGAATTATTCGAAAAAATGGAACCTTATATTTTTGTAACGTATTTTGATGTATGGGTCCAGGCATTCAAAGACCCAATCCCGTGGGATCGAATCATAAAAAGTTTGGGTGTTTTAGCTCTTTATACAGTCGGATTTATTGGAATCAGCATTGGAGTGTTTATAAATAAAGACATTAAAACATGATTAAATATTTAATTATACTAACCGGATTTCTTTTCGCTGGGACACCCTCCGTTGAATCTATACAAGATAGCCTCATTACTAGGTTTAATCAAATTGAAGATTATACTGTAAAAATAAAAGTATCTGTTAAAATGACTGGGTTACGAATGCCTCGGAAAAAAATAAAAATTTACTATAAAGCACCTGATAAAATAAAAATAAAATCAACTGGATTTGCTATTGTTCCTAAAACTGGTTTAGGTGGATCGCCCGAACAATATCTAAGCATGTTGGATTCTGTATTTGTTTCAAGGAGTGAAGACTTGGATGGGATTAAACATTGGGTATTAGCAGGATTAGTAAATCCAGATTCCATGGATATTCCTATTCCGGAAGATGATTTCCCTAACATTAAAATGAATCTTTGGGTTGACGCTGAATCTTGGGTGATATCGAAGGCAGAAACAATGATTGATTCTCAAAAAGTATTCCATTTGATGTCAGAGTATGAAATGGTGGACGGATTTCTTCTTCCAATAAAAACAACCCTTTCGCTTGGATTTAAAGGTATGGAACGATGGTCGATGCGAGACCCATTTGGCGGCCCGGCGGCAGACCGACAAGATATAGAAAATCTTACAAAGGATGCTGGGGTTAATCCCAAGGAAAGCGAATTTGCCGGAACAGTCATCATGGAATTTTCTAAGTATAAAGTAAATCAAGGATTGGATGATTCAATATTTGAAGAATAGCCATAGAGGACACAGAGTAAAAAATTAATAAAATGATAACAAAAGATTTTATAAAAAAACTTTGTGCTCTCTGTGACATAATAAATAATGCCTAAACGTACTGACATAGAATCCATTTTAATCATTGGCGCTGGACCTATTATCATTGGACAGGCCTGCGAATTTGATTATTCAGGAACGCAGGCAACACGCGCGCTCAAAGAAGAAGGATACCGAGTCATTCTTGTGAATTCAAATCCAGCCACAATTATGACCGACCCAGAGCTTGCCGATGCAACTTACATAGAACCCATTACCCTAGATTATGTGGAAGCAATCATTCAAAAGGAAAAACCGGATGCTATTCTTCCGACGGTTGGAGGGCAAACAGCATTAAATCTAGCGATGGAACTGCATCAAAAGGGAATTTTGGGAAAATACAATGTGCAGTTAATTGGCGCTCAAGTTGACGCGATTGAAAAAGCGGAAGACAGGGAGCAATTCAAAGAAGCAATGGATGCGGTGGGAATTGAAACTGCGCGAGGTGGATTTGTTCATTCATGGGAAGAAGCTGAAAGCTTTTTAGAAGAAATACGGTTTCCAATCATTATTCGTCCATCATTCACATTGGGCGGAACCGGCGGCTCGGTTGCCTACAATTTTGATGAATTTCAGGAGTTGGTTGAAATTGGCCTTCAGGCAAGCCCAATTACCGAAGTTCTCATTGAAGAATCCCTCCTTGGATGGAAAGAATTTGAACTTGAAGTGATCCGAGATAAATCGGACAATGTGATCATTGTCTGCTCTATTGAAAATATTGACCCAATGGGAATTCATACTGGCGACTCAGCCACGGTTGCTCCGGCGATGACATTAACCGATAAAGAATTTCAGCAGATGAGAAACTGGTCTATTCAGTGTTTACGAACTATTGGTGTTGAAACGGGCGGGTCAAATGTTCAATTTGCTGTTAATCCAGAAAACGGCAGATGCATTATTATTGAAATGAACCCCAGAGTTAGTAGATCATCAGCATTGGCATCTAAAGCCACCGGATTCCCAATTGCGAAAGTGGCAGCTAAACTTGCCGTTGGATTCACACTGGATGAAATTCCCAATGATATTACGGGGGAAACTCTAGCCGCCTTCGAGCCCACTATTGATTATATTGTGACAAAAATTCCCCGATTTGATTTTGAAAAATTTCCATCCGCATCGGGACATCTTGGAGTTCAAATGCAAAGTGTAGGCGAAGTGATGTCAATTGGAAGAACGTTTCGCGAAAGCTTGCAAAAAGCCTTTCGATCCTTAGAAGTGGGGTTAGATGGTCTCGAACCAAAGCCAATAGCAGATGGCGATCAGGATGTGAGTAGGGCGCGTGCATTGGATATGTCCACTTTACGATACGGATCTGCATTTCGATTACTCAAAGTTCGCCAAGCATTGTTGGAAGGGCAGTCCGTAAAAGATGTTTTTGATGTGACAAAAATAGACCCGTGGTTTTTGCATCAAATTAAACAATTAGTGAATAAGTTTAACCCCAAAGTAGGGAACGCAAATTTGTGTCCCCTACTGGAATTAAAACAAAACGGATTTTCTGATAATCAGATTGGACGTTTGTACGGAAAAACTGAATTGGAAATTCGTGAGATACGAAAGAAGGAAGATATTTTCCCATCATTTAAAGTGGTTGATACATGTGCAGCTGAATTTGTAGCACAAACACCTTATTGCTATTCCACTTATGATGAAGAAAATGAAATTGAACCCTTAACCGGGAAAAAGGTCATTATTCTTGGTGGTGGGCCAAACCGGATTGGTCAAGGCATTGAATTTGATTATTGCTGTGTGCAGGCGGTTTTTGGATTGACAGATCAAGGATTCAAAACTATTATGGTAAACTGCAATCCGGAAACTGTTAGCACCGATTTTGATCTAGTGGATCGGCTTTACTTCGAACCGGTTACTTTTGAGGATGTTTTAAATATCGTAGAATTTGAAAAGCCGGATGGTGTTCTCGTTCAATTTGGAGGACAAACACCGTTAAAAATCGCGAATCGTTTAGCCGAAGCTGGAGTGCCAATTATCGGCACTTCTCCCAAAAGCATTGATTTAGCAGAAGACCGTGAAAAGTTTGGAGGTGTTCTAAAAAAATTGAATATATCCTGTCCTAAATTTGGTACGGGCCGAACACTGGACGAGGTCATTGCAGTTTCAGAAAAGATTGGATTTCCAGTTCTTGCCCGACCAAGTTATGTGTTGGGAGGACGGGCAATGGAAATTGTGTATTCGAAAGAGCAGCTCATTGATTATGTTGCTCGTTCGGCTGACGTTACCGAAGGGCACCCGATTCTTATAGATGAATTTCTTGAAGATGCCTTTGAATTTGATGTAGATGCTCTTTGCGATGGTGAGTCGGTTCATATCGGTGCTGTAATGCAGCATATTGAAGAGGCGGGAATTCATTCCGGCGATTCCGCATGCGTGCTACCTCCATATCGTATTACCACAGAAGCAATGGATGAAATTATCAGGATTACGACCGAAATGGCGCTCGAATTAAAAGTTATTGGATTAATAAACCTTCAATTTGCGTTTAAAAATGGTAAAGTATTCATACTGGAAGTCAATCCAAGAGCAAGTAGGACCGTTCCGTTCGTAAGCAAATCTACTGATGTGCCCTTGGCTAGGATTGCGGCTCAATTAGCAGTGGGAGTGAAGCTATTTGCATTTGAATTAAAGCAGTGGGATTCTCACAATCACATTGCGGTAAAAGAGGCAGTGCTTCCATTTAATAAATTTCCGGAGGAATCCATATTTTTAAGCCCCGAAATGAAATCTACCGGAGAAGTCATGGGAATTTCCGAAAGTTTCGGTCAATCATTCCGAAGAGCTTCCATCAGTGCGGGAAACGTTCTTCCTGATACGGGAACGGTGTTTATTTCTGTGAATGATGCAGACAAATTAAATGTAATCCCCATAGCAAGGGATTTAAAGGAACTTGGTTTTTCCCTTAAAGGAACAACCGGAACAGCAATGGAATTAAATAGAAATGGTTTGAAAACTGATTCGGTTTTTAAAGTTGAAGAAGGACGCCCAAATGTTGTGGACGGAATTAAAAATGGCGAAATAAATTTAGTGATCAATACGCCGTTAGGCGCTAAATCACGATATGACGAAGAAGCCATTGGGCGCGCATGTATTCAAAAAGGAATAGTAGCAATTACCACCCTATCCGGAGCGGATGCTGTGGTACGCGCTATTCGCCAATCGCCTAAAGCAATTGAAGTAAAATCGATTCAAGAATATCATTCAACCTAACCGGCTTGAGTGTTATGGTATTAAAATCCTCATTCCACCTTTACATATGAAGAGTTTAACACATATAAAATGAGCACTTTAGGTAAAAGCGTAGCATTCCACACGTTGGGGTGTAAACTGAATTATTCTGAAATGTCCACCATTTCCCGAGATTTTATTCAGCACGGATTTGAAAAAGTTAACTACCATGACAAAGCTGACATTTATGTTTTGAACACGTGTTCTGTAACAGATAATGCTGACAAAGAGGCACGGAAACTTATTCGTCAGGCTAAAAGGCGGAATCCGGATTGTGCTATTGCTGTTATCGGATGCTATGCACAATTAAATCCAGATGAAATTGCTGAAATAGACGGAGTGGATTTAGTTTTGGGTTCCGAAGAAAAGTTTAATCTTTTGAACCATTTAGATACGATCGATTTAAAGGGAGGAACAACGGTGATTCAATCCCAAATTGATCATGTAAAAACATTTACGCCTTCGTTTTCGCTTGGCGAAAGGACACGCTCTTTTCTGAAGGTGCAGGATGGATGTGACTACACATGTTCCTTTTGTACTATTCCGCTTGCTCGGGGAAAAAGTCGAAGCGACACGGTTGCTAAAACTATGAAGGCGGCCGCTGAAGTGGCTGCAACCCCTGCACGCGAGATTGTTTTAACAGGAGTAAATATTGGTGATTACGGAAATGGGACAATAGAAACATTTTTTGATCTTATTCAGAGATTAGATCAATTAGATGGAATAGATAGAATCCGAATTTCATCCATAGAACCAAACCTGTTAACGAATGAGATCATAGAATTTTGTGGTGTATCTGAAAAATTTATGCCCCATTTTCATGTTCCATTGCAGTCTGGATCCGACAAAATATTAAGCGCTATGCGACGAAGATATAAACGTGATTTGTACAAAGATCGAGTTTCTAAAATTAAATCATTTATGCCAGATTGTTGTATAGGTGTGGATGTTATTGTTGGATTTCCTGGCGAAAAAGATGAAGATTTTCTTGATACATATCATTTTATCCACGATTTAGATATTTCCTATCTGCATGTTTTTTCCTATTCAGAAAGACCGAATACAGATGCTGTTAAAATGGGAGAAGTAGTAACGAAAGAGAAACGAACAGAACGAAGCAAAATGTTACATATTTTGTCTGATAAAAAAAGACGTTTTTTCCATAATCAATTTATTGGCAAGAATCGTCAGGTTCTTTTTGAGACGATGAAAAATGGAAAAATTCAAGGTCACACGGATAATTATATTCAAGTACAAGTTGATGGTAAACTTGAACTTATCAATACGATCCATTCTGTAAATCTTACCTTAAATCATGGGGTTGTCGTCAATGGAGAAATTTCCGATTAGTCGGTTTGCTTTTTAGTCAATTACATACCTTTACTAAATTGATGAAATTAATATTTATTAAACCCCCATTGTCCCCTTGTATAGCCCGGTGACATAGCTTACCCATGAGAATAATTGGTAAAGTCTATATACTTTCCGATGTCATATGGAAAGAACAAAGGGGTTTTAATATTTTTGCTCATCAAATTCTCTTTGCGCCTTTGTGGCTTCGAGTTAAAATCAAATGATCCGCCTTGAAAACCTCGCCAAATCCTTTCCGGATGGTGACCTATTCAATAATGTAAATGTAACTATTAAACGTGGAATGCGTATCGGGCTTGTGGGACCAAACGGTTCAGGGAAAACCACTTTGCTTCGAATAATGTTGGGTAAAGATTCACCAGATTTGGGGAATGTACAAGTTGATAAATCAACAACAATTGGATATCTTGCCCAAGATATTATTGCTGGGACAGGGCGATCCATTTTGGAAGAAGTACTGATTGCTTACCCTGAAGTACGTGAATTGGAAGGGACAATTCTAGCCTTAACCGAAGCTATTTCCAAAGATCATGACAATATAGGTTTGGTGAATAAATTGGGGGATGCTCAATATCGTTTTGAAGCTTTGGGGGGTTGGAATCTTGAAGATAAGGCAAAAAAAATATTGAGTGGGCTTGGGTTTTCTGATGAAAAATTTACAGAACCCATGGACGTCTTTAGTGGTGGCTGGCGAATGCGTGTTGCCTTGGCATCTATCCTCCTGCAGGAACCAGATATTTTATTTTTAGACGAACCCACCAACCACTTGGACTTAGAAGCCACCATTTGGTTGGAAAACTTTTTAGCAGATTGGAAAGGCGGTATGGTTATGATCAGCCATGACCGGTCATTCTTGGATCGGTCCATAAATAATATCCTAGAAATTGATCTTAAAAAAATTACAATGTTTCATGGTAATTATACAAAATATACCGAAGAAAAGGCGCTACGCATTGAACAGCATAGGAATGCCTTTCAGAATCAGCAAAAGCAGATTAAAGATACGGAACGGTTTATTGAAAGATTTCGTTCAAAAAATACAAAGGCGACCCAAGTTCAGAGCCGGGTAAAAATGCTGGATAAATTAGAAAAAATTGAAGCACCAACTGAACATAATTATGCTATGAATTTGAGATTACCTCAGCCGAGTCGATCGCCATTGAATGTTGCATCCTGCCGGAGTGTAACCAAGCATTATGGGGATATTGAAGTGTTTAATAATCTTGATATGGAGGTGGAACGTGGACAAAAAATTGGCTTAGTTGGACATAATGGTGCAGGAAAATCAACTCTATTGAAAATGTTTGCAGGTGTGGAATCAGTTACGTCCGGCGCAGTCCGTATTGGCCCAAGTGTAGAGAGCGCCTACTATGCTCAACATCAACTGGAAACTTTAGATCTTAATGAGACAGTATTTGAATCGATTCAAAAGGTGAGCACCGGTTGGAGTGAAAATGAAATGAGAACCTATTTAGGCAGTTTTATGTTTTCTGGAGATGAGATAAATAAATATATAAAGGTGCTTTCTGGAGGAGAAAAAGCTCGCGTAGCTTTAGCTCGAATGTTAGTAAAACCATCTCACTTACTATTATTGGATGAGCCCACAAATCATTTGGATATGATAACACGGAATGTGGTGGAAAGAGCGCTTATTCAATTTTCTGGATCCATTGTTTGCATCTCCCATGATCGTCATTTTTTGAATAATGTTACCAATCTTACTTGCGAAGTAGGAAATGGCGGTATCCGATTGTTTAAAGGTAATTATGATTATTACGATTGGAAAAAACAGGAAATAAAAGAAACTAAATCTGATATACCAAAAGTAAAGACCCAATCAAAAGGGAAACCCAATTATAAAAAGCGCAAGAAAGTACGAAATCGGTTATCTTGGATTGATAAACGGTTTTATACTATTGAAAATGAATTAGAAATTCAGCGATCCATTATCCAAGACCCAGAAAATGGACGCGACTTTGAATTGCTTCAAAAGACTTTGGAAAAAATGACAGATTTGGAAAGTGAATATTTAGGATTGATGAGCGAGAAAGAAATATTAATGAATAAAAGTTGACAATAATAAACATTAATCTTCATACGCATCAATCGGCGGGCAGGTACACACCAGATTTCTGTCACCATATGCATTGTCAATTCTACCAACTGAAGGCCAAAATTTGAATTCTTTTTGCCAAGGCGCCGGGTACGCCGCCTTCTCTCTGGAATAAGGGTGATCCCATTCATCGGAGCTAATGTGACGGGCAGTATGAGGAGCATTTTTTAATACATTATTGTTTACATCACAGTTACCAGAAGCTATTTCGTTAATTTCATTTCGTATCAAAATCATAGCTACACAGAAGCGGTCTAATTCATCTTTAGATTCACTTTCAGTAGGTTCTATCATCAGCGTTCCCGGTACGGGGAAGGACATGGTTGGCGCGTGAAATCCATAATCCATTAATCTTTTTGCAACATCTTCATCTGTTATACCGACATCATTTTTTATCTGTCTCAAATCAATGATAAATTCATGACCACAAAATCCGGTTTTCCCACGATATAATATTGGGAAATGTTTCTCTAATCGCTTTGCCATGTAATTCGCATTCAAGATCGCAATTTCCGATGACTGTTTTAATCCATTATCTCCAAGCAAAGAAATATAAGCCCAGGAAATCGGCAAAATTCCTGCGCTGCCCCAAGGAGCTGCTGAAACGGAATGATACGTTTTATTCTTTGTAAGATATGGTAAAAATTCCCCCAATTGTTTTGTAGCGCAAATTGGACCGATTCCCGGACCCCCACCACCATGTGGAATTGCGAAGGTCTTATGCAGATTTACATGACAAACATCTGCGCCCAAATCTGATAATTTGCAAAGTCCAACCATTGCATTAAGATTTGCTCCATCCAAATACACTTTGCCGCCGCAATCATGAACAATTCTACAAATGTTCTGTATTTCTTCTTCAAACACCCCGTGGGTGGAAGGGTAGGTAACCATGAGAGCCGCTAGATTTTTAGAATGTTGCGATGCTTTTTCTTTGAGGTCATTTATGGATATATTTCCGTGTTTATCACACACAACTACAATCACCTTCATTCCAGCTAAAGTGGCGCTGGCCGGATTTGTCCCATGTGCTGAAGAAGGAATCAGACAAATGTTTCGGTGACCTTCATTCTTTGATTTATGATAATTCCGAATGGTCATGAGTCCTGCAAATTCGCCCTGAGCCCCGGAATTTGGTTGCAAAGAAACAGCGGGAAGTCCGGTTATATTTGCCAAAAAATATTTTAAATCTTTAAATAATATTTCATATCCTTTTGTTTGTCCTTTTGGAACAAAGGGGTGTAGTTCTGAAAATTCCGGCCAAGTGATGGGGACCATTTCGGTAGTAGCGTTTAGTTTCATGGTACAAGATCCGAGAGGAATCATACTTACATTTAAGGAAAGATCCTTTGTTTCCAATCTATGAATATACCGAAGAATCTCTGTTTCTGAATGGTAGCTGTTGAATACCGGATGAGAAAGAAAAGAAGATTTTCTGACTAATCGAACCGGGATCTTTGATTCACCGTTTCCGGTCTGAATGGTAAACCCAAGTATTTTTCCAATATCGCCCAAGGTTTTTTCAGTTGACGTTTCATCTAAAGAAATTCCGATATATCCATCACCATAATCTCTGAAATTATATTTACTTTCATATGCTTTTTGTAAAATGTCATTGCTAGCTTTCAATTTAATCGTATCAAAAAAGTGTTGATGAACAAGTGAAACTCCAGAATTTTGAATAGAAAATGCAAGATCACATGTGAGCGAGTGAATTTTATGAGCGATCTTTTTTAATCCATTTGGTCCATGATAAACAGCATACATACTCGAAATAACAGCCAACAATACTTGAGCTGTGCATATATTAGAAGTAGCCTTTTCTCTTCGGATATGTTGTTCCCGAGTTTGAAGTGCCATTCGAAATGCTGGGTTTCCGTGGATATCAACAGACACTCCAATGATTCTTCCCGGAAGGTTTCTTTTGAATTTTTCGGTAGTTGCTATAAATGCTGCATGTGGTCCACCAAATCCCATTGGCACTCCAAATCGCTGTGAATTTCCGATACAAATATCCGCCCCGAATTCACCGGGAGGCTTCAAGAGTGCGAGAGAAAGCAAATCGGTAGCTACAGCAATAAAAACTCCTACATCTTGTGCAGATTTGCATAATTCGGAATAATCAGAAATCAGACCGTCTGTGTTCGGGTATTGGACGAGACAGCCGAAGATATTTTCATTGAATAAAAATGAATTTGCATCTTCAATTTGAAGTTTAATTCCCAGAGGTTCTGCCCTGGTTTGTAGAACATCTAGTGTTTGTGGGTGGCATTTTTTTTCAACTAAAAATATATTTTTATTCTTACTGCTTCGGAAAAGCATAATCATGGCTTCAGCTGCAGCCGTGGCTTCATCAAGCAATGATGCATTGGCAATCGGCAAACCTGTTAAATCTGAAACCATGGTTTGAAAATTTAATAACGCTTCTAATCGGCCTTGGGATATTTCTGCCTGATAAGGCGTGTAAGCAGTATACCAACCGGGGTTTTCAAGTATATTTCTCTGAATAACTGGAGGTAATATCGTACCATAATATCCCATCCCAATAAATGACTTAAACACATTATTATTTGATGCAATTCGTTTAAGTTTTTCTATTAATTCTACTTCTCTCAATCCTTCTCCGATTCCCAATGGTTTTGTATCCAAAATAGAAGTTGGAATAGTTTGACCAATAAGATCTTCTATGGATTCAATTCCGAGCAAATCTAGCATAGCCTTTTGTTCCTCCGAAGAGGGGCCAATATGTTTAAGCAAAAATTCTTCGTTTGATTTCATTATTAGTATTAGGTAAAAGAAAAATGTTTTGCGACGGGTTTAATTATTTTCCATGTGCATTTTAATCCTGATGGAAAAATGACAAAATCGCCGGGCTTAATATGTACAGTCTCTTGATCAGTTTGTACTTTAATATCACCCTCTAAAATAAGACATGATTCTTCCACAGAATATTCCCATGGAAATTCAGATATTTCGCAAGACCAGATTGGCCATTGAAACACTCCGATTTCCGTGAGCTCTTCTTTTGATGGTTGTGAAATTAAAATGTGGTCTGTCATGGTACTTAACTGTTTGAAATTGTAAGTGTAAATCTAAGGGAAAATCCTCAAAAATTCCTATTGGATAGCATGGATAAAAATCAGATAGATGTTTTGAAAATTAAGAGATTAAAGTCAAATTAGATTGATTATGAAGCACCCACTTATTCACTTAGTCAAAGACAAAGAACGATTATCTTCTTTGGCAAAGCAATTTGGAACCCCTCTATATTTATATTCTGGGAAACAATTGCAGGAAAACATATTGAGATTTAAAACCGCTCTCGATTTATTTTTTCCGAACAACCATCTTTGTTACGCAATCAAAGCCAATAACAATCCTCATTTGGTGAAATATATGAAAAATGTCTTGGATACCTTAGGTGGAGATTGTTCAAGCCCTGGTGAATTATATGTAGCCGAAAAATCTGGGATAAATCTGGAAGATTCTATTTATACTGGGAATTATGAATCCTCGGACGATTTGAAAACGGCATTGGAAAGTGGAGTTTGTATAAACCTAGATGATACTACATCATTTGGTAGGTTAAAAATCATCGGATTACCGTCACGATTGTCTTTTAGAATAAATCCGGGATTCGGGAAAGGATCATTTTCCCAAGTTACAACTGGAGGACGAGAAGCGAAATTTGGGATACCTAGGGATAATATAGTTGAAGCTTATACATTAGCGTTGAATGAAGGTGTGTCTAGGTTTGGTTTGCATTGCATGACAGGATCTGGTGTGCTTGAAGAGGATTATTTCGTAGAAATGATGAAATCCTTGTTGATAGATGCCAAGCGAATTGAGGCGGAATTAAACCGACCGTTAGAATTTATATGTATAGGCGGTGGCTTTGGAATCCCATACAAAGAAAATGAATCTGAGTTAGATATCGAACGTCTTATGAAAAGACTTAGTGTTGAGTTTTTTCACACATATCCAGATAAAGATAAAGCTCCATCGCTTTGGTGCGAACCCGGTAAATTTCTCGTCGGAGATGCCGGTATATTGTTGGCCAGAGTAACCGGACTTAAGGACGGATATAGGAAATTTATTGGATTGGATGCGGGGATGGAAACTCTGATGCGACCAGGGTTGTATGGCGCGTATCATAAAATTTACAAAGTTGGTGATGTTGATGCAGAACACAATCAAGTTGTGGACATTACCGGGAGAATTTGTGAAAATACAGACAGGCTGGCGGTGGATCGTCCTTTTCCATATGTTGAAGAAGGCGACTTAGTTTGCGTGATGGATGTTGGTGCCTATGGATATGCGATGTCGCACCAGTTTAATACACGACCTCGTCCGGCAGAAATATTAATAAGTGATACCGAAAACAAATTGATTAGAAAGAGAGAATCCATTGAGGACATTTTCCGAAATTGTGATTTTTAAACGTTTTTTACTCATCCTGTTTATTGGGTATGGGTTCAGTCAATCCTTTCAAAGTACTCACCAAACCCAGTTGGAATATTACAATCAACATTATGCCCAAGAAGAGTATCAAGCAAACTCATCTACAGTAATTCTTGGCAAAAGTGGAAGGCAACGAACGCCGACAAAAGAAATTTTTGGGTATCACCCCTATTGGATGGGAACCGCTTGGCAGAATTATAATTACAACCTTTTGACTACCATCGCCTATTTTGGTGCAGAAGCAACCGCAACTGGCGATTTGAGCGACCTACATAGTTGGCCCGTAAGTGGATTGATTAACATGGCCCACGCCAACGGAGTGGATGTTGTATTGGTAGTAACTCTATTCAATAGTTCATCCCTCACTACACTTCTTTCAAGCAACACCAATCGTCAAAATTTGATAAATAATTTAATCACTCAGGTACAAGCCGGGAATGCAGATGGTGTCAATATCGATTTTGAATCTATGCCCTCATCACAAAAACAAAATATGGTCACTTTTATTACTGATCTTACTGCGGCGTTTCATAGTTCAATTCCGGGTTCACAGGTGACATTGGCGATGCCCGCTGTAGATTGGAGCGATGGCTGGGATTATCTCGCGTTAGCTCAAAATAGTGACGGACTTTTCATTATGGGATATGATTATCATTACAGCGGAAGCTCAACCACTGGCGCAAACGCGCCTTTAACTGGTGGCAGTTACAATGTTACAAATACAATTAACACGTATTTGAATGAAACTGGAGGATTGGCGGAAAAAATAATTTTGGGCTGTCCATATTTTGGTTTTGAATGGCCGGCGACCAGTGGATCCCCCGGAGCCAGCACCACAGGCACAGGATCTGCTAAATTCTATTCCGCTCAGGAACCGCTGGCACAATCTTACGGAAAGCTTTTGGATACCGGATCCCAAACTCCGTGGTATCGCTACCAAAACCCGGATTGGTATCAAGGATGGTATGATGACAGCTTATCCTTATCTAAAAAGTACGATTTTGCGCTCCAGAACAATTTAAAAGGTGTAGGCATGTGGGCATTGGGATATGATGGAACAAATCCTGAATTATGGGAATCGCTTGCAGATAAGTTTGGTGCCGAATCTGCACCAACCGTCCCAACTGAATTGGCGATGACAAATATCGGCAATGGGTCTGTGATGATTGAATTTGGCGGAGCTATCGGATCGGACAGTGTGACCATATTGAGAGGTTATTCAAATGCGTCGAATGTGGATACATTGGGTAGTTATAGTCAGCGACCAATTGTTTTAACTGATTTGACAATTGATGAGCCTTACTATCTTCGCATCTACGGAATCAACTCTTTTGGATCAAGTCCAACAACAGAAATGTTGGGAATCGTTCCAACTGCAGAAAATGTAAATGTTTTGGTGGTTAACGGATTTGATCGATTAAACGGAACCAACAATTCACATGATTTTATCCGTCAGCACGGCTCCGCAATTCATTCTTCGGGATATGCGTTTGAAAGCGCCAGCAATGAAGCTGTGATAGGTGGAAATATCAGTCTAAATGATTATGAAATTATCGACTGGATTTTGGGTGAAGAAGGTACCGCAACAAGCACTTTTACTTCAACGGAGCAAACGTTTGTAGCAGATTTCCTCAATAATGGAGGAAGATTATTTGTATCCGGTTCTGAGGTTGGGTATGACTTATCCGCTCAAGGGAGTTCAGATGACGTCCAATTCTACAATCAATATCTAAAAGCCCAATATATCAGCGATGCTGCCGGCGGTGGACAAGGAGTCTATAGTGGATACGGAGTGAATGGATCAATTTTAGATGGAATAAATTCCATAACTTTTGATGATGGAACCCAAGGAACATACGATGTGGATTGGCCGGATGGAATAAAACCATTGACCGGGGCGGCGGTTTGTGCTAAATACAGTGGGGTGGACTATTCTTCTCGAGGAGGAATGGGCGTTTCCTATGACGGCACATTTAGCATTTCAGGGAGCCACGGCGCTATAGTTTATCTATCAGTCGGATTTGAGGCCATTTATCCGGAAAACTCACGCAACCAAATCATGAGCGAAATCCTTAATTATTTTGAGCAAATTCCTACAGCTTCAACCACTACAGAAAATAATATTCCCCGCGCATTTGGAATTGAATCAGTTTTCCCAAACCCATCTAACTCTACCATAAACATATTACTTTTCTTCCCGCAGAGTCATACCAATTACACTCTATCTATCATTGATTTAGTTGGACGAACTATTCTTACAGAAAATATTTTATCCACATCTTCAGGAAAGATTAATTGGACTTGGGGTGGTGAGACTAAAACAGGCGAACCTGCATCTTCTGGCGTATATCTTGCAGTTCTTTCAAATGGAAAAAAACAGAGTGTTTACAAATTCAGCTTATTAAAATGAATAAAACCATTCATTCATTGTTATTACTTGGATTCATTTCTTATTTATCGAGTCAGGACATTTCTATCCATCAGCAACAGTCCGAAGAGTTTAAAAATAAAAATGTACCACCTGCCGATTTTGTAAAGATACAAACCGGATTTGATATATTATTAGCCGAAAAAAGTGATGTGTTAAAAAACAAAAAGATAGCTCTAGTCACCAATCACACCGGAGTTGATGATAAAGGGATTCCAAATTATAAACGACTAATGGAAATAGATGGTGTAGAATTAAAAGTAATATTTTCACCTGAACATGGATTGTTTGGAGAAGCTGCAGCAGGTGAAAAAGTCAATTATGACGGTAAAATAATCCATTTGCCTAAAGTGATTAGTTTGTATGGAAAAAACAGGAAGCCAGACCCTGCATTATTGGATGAACTGGATTGGGTGATTTATGATATCCAAGATGTTGGTGCTCGATTTTATACTTACATATCTACATTGGGGTTGGTCATGGAATCTGCTGCCAAAGCCGGAGTTCCGGTCATGGTGTTAGATCGTCCAAACCCAATCAGAGGAGATAAAGTAGAAGGTCCGGTGCTTAATGTAGAGTTTAAATCGTTTGTAGGTTTCTATCCCATCCCTGTTCGATACGGTTTAACAGTCGGAGAATTGGCTAAAATGATTGCCGGAGAAAACTGGATTAATTCAATTCCGGAATTGACTGTCGTTTGGATGAAAGGCTGGAAAAGAAGTCTTTGGTACGATGAAATTACCACAAAATGGAACGCACCATCTCCCAATATTCCGAATTTGGAAACAGCGACAGTGTATTCTGGCACATGCTTAATTGAAGCCACAAATGTGAGTGAAGGACGTGGTACAGATAATCCTTTCCTCTGGATTGGCGCGCCATGGATTAATTCATTAAAATTATCACAGGCATTAAATAAGCAATCTCTTCCGGGCGTTATTTTTAAGCCAATCACATTTCTTCCAAAGGATATTCCCGGAGCTGCCATAAATCCTAAATATAATGGTCAAGAATGTAAAGGGGTGGAAATATTCGTAATTGATAGAAACAGTTTTCTACCAATTTTGATGGGTGTTTCTCTTTTAAGTACAATAAAAGAACTATATCCGAACAAGGTGGAGTTAAAAGAAGCATCCTTGAAACGATTATGGGGAAAGTCTGATCTAAATAAACTCAGAAAGATTTCTATTGATCCTAAAAAATTACTTGAATCATACGAAGATGAAATAAATAAATTTAAATCGGCATCATCACAATATTTGTTCTATGAATAGTTCGTTTAAACAAATTCTAGGATTTTCTTTTTTATCATCAGTATTATGCTGTCAAAATATCCAAGGGGACCAATATAAGTGCGGTTATCAGGATATGCGTAGCAATAAACAATTCAAACAAACATTAAATTGGGGATATGGTTATGACAGCCTGCTTTTTGATTTAGCAACTTGGGGAACAAGCCCGTATGTGACCATCGATTCATTAGGCGCAACCGTACAAAATAGGGCCATTTGGGAGTTGACCATTGCAAACAACTCGGAGTCAAACTCAAATCGTCGAGTTTACATTCATGCCCGTACTCATCCAGGAGAAGAAGAATCTTTCTGGGTTACTAACGAAATTATCAATATCCTTTTATCAGAAACTCCTTTTGCCACATTTATTAGGTCAAATTGCACTTTTCACATTGTTCCTATGTATAATCCAGATGGTGTTGAATTAGAATATGCGCGTGAAAATGCAAACGGCATTGATATCGAAAGTGGATGGGATGATAATCCATTGGAACCTGAAGTGCTTGTGTTAAAAAATAGGTTTATTGAACTAATGGCAATGGACAATCCTGTGGAAGTAGCATTAAATATGCATTCTGCCTATTCATGTAAACGCTATTTTGTTTATCATGATGCAGCCGGGACTTCTGACAGCTATACTAATTTAGAGCAGCAGTTTATTGGTGGTATCCAATCTTACTTCGTAGGTGGAATTGAAAATTGGGATTATTTTGTTAGTTGGACATCCGGCACGCCTGATCAATATCCGGAGAGTTGGTGGTGGATGAATCAAGGTGAAAACGTAATGGCGCTAACTTATGAGGACATGAATTGTGTAGAAGCCGGCTCTTATGATTCAACAGCCTATGCCATTGTCCGTGGTATTATTGATTATCTTGGTTTGAGTTATACGTGGATTGAAGATGAAAATAATATACTACAGACTGAATTTTCATTGAGCCAAAATTTCCCCAACCCCTTTAATCCGAGAACAAACATTCGTTATAGTGTTTCGTTAAATGACCATGTAAAAATAACTGTTTTCGATTTAATGGGTCACGAGGTTAAGACATTGCTTGATTCAAAAGTAAGTATAGGAAGTGGTTTGGTACAGTGGGATGGCAGAAATTTTAGAGGAGAAATTGTACCTTCTGGAGTATATATTTATTCCGTTAAAGCCGGTGAATTCAACCAATCCCGGAAAATGATAATACTTAAATAATATATTAAAACTTATAGCCGACGGATATTCGTTGGATCATTCCCAAAGGACCATAATCAGCAGTAGAGTATTCCAATTTGATAATATTTGATGTACGAAATAAGTGGTAATCTAGTCCAGCGCCAATAGTTAAACCTTCTATGGAGTCTTTTTTCCCCAAGGATGGATATCCTGCGCGCAAGTAAATAGCTTTATAGAATATTAACTCTCCACCTAGGTTGAGATATTCATAATTATCATTAGGATGAATTGCGTCTATGGCAAACATAGCACTGATAGTTTTTGTGTTGAGTAAATAGCCACCAATCCCGACTCGAAAAAATAATGGTAATGGAAATGCATCGGTTTGGTATTCAGCATTAACAAATTCGACATTCCCCTGATTCACCGGGTCCGGGTCTACGCTAATATTCATGTCTCGCCCCATAAGTGATAAATCATTCCCAAAATTTGATATGCTGGCACCTAACATTAAATCCCAAATGGGTGTTTTGTATTGAACGCCAATATCCGTTGCTATGGATTGACCAGTAGAATGCCAAATTCGTTGCCTGATGTTCTTAATACTTGCACCAAGAGCCAATCGATCAGTGAGGTTTCTTGCAATGGTAAACACTATCGCCATATCTTGGGCATTGAACTTATCTCCGGTCCCTTTTGGTTTATCAACTGTTCTCACTAGATCATATGGAGTGGAAAGCATCGCCAAGGAAAGTGAAAACACTCCTACGCTAGGCCAGGAAAATCCAACTGCGCCATATTGAAAATCAGTTCCTGCTAACCATTCGTTATTTTCAAAATAAACTTGTATCCCCTGCAAATGAGCTAACCCTGCGGGATTCCAGTAACTGCTTGAAAGATCCGAGCAAAGGGCTACTATTGCACTTCCCATAGCGGAACCACGCCCTCCTATACCAATTTTTAAAAATTGGGCGGCAGTAGTTCCCTTTTTAGAGATATCTTGGTCATTTGCTACTTGTCCAAATATTGTTGAACTTATAAGCAACAGATAAAATATTTTCAAAATAAATGGTGATGTTTTTGTGTGTTGTTTCATTTGATTAGCGCAAATCTGCCTACTACTTCATTACCGGATTCACTTTCTACGTGAAAAATATACACTCCGAATGCAACAGGGAAATTGTCAGAAGTAGTTAAGTCCCAATATTCGATTCCATCTTCAATGCTGCTTTCATGTTTTAGGGTGCGTACCAAGTCCCCAGAAATAGTATAAATTTTAATAGTACAATTAGATGGAAGATTTGCGAAATAAATTCGTCTCGGGCCTCTGTCCTGTGGATTTTGAAGATCAAGCTGTTCAATCTTATTAGAGACCACATAAGGGTTTGGGACAACATAAATGTTATCCATATTATCTTTTTCCACCTGAGTATCACCTGAGGAAGCGGTGGTTGAAAATGTGAATATATCATCCGTAAAAGACCGATTGGTGTATATAGTAAAGATATCACCTTCTTTTGGTGGTATGGTATCCAAGACCGCAGTTGGTTCATAAAATGTCATTTCCCATGAAGCTGAAGAAAGCGTTGAATCTTGAAGGAAAATTATTCGTTCACCAGGATTCCATAGGCTATCTGAAGCGCCAGATTCAACTATCATAAATTCTAATTGTTTTTCTGTATTTTTTCGAGTGGTTTCCCAAAGTTCAAAGTTCGTTTTTACATATTCAAATCCTGGACGAGAGTTTGAGCTGACGGCAGAGTTAAACCAACGTATTTCATAATCAGCTGGATAAAAATTTGTTGAAAGGTTATTAAACGGTTTTACCAACCAAGTCCAATTTGTGTTGCTTGATTCATTCCAATTAATTTGATCATTATCAAGTTCCAGCTGATTATCTTGAACTGTAAGTGTCATACCGTCAAAAATTGGATTTCCTTCTTCCGAGGCCATTTTTATGCTATTGCGAATAGGGAAATATCGGTACATGACAATAATAGTTTCTCCTTCTGTCATAGATCCTGATCCAAGCGCATAAATTTGTCCATCATCAGGTAACAGATTAAAATCAACATCTTCAGAATAAGCAACTCCATTCAAGGAAGTAACTGAAACAAAGGAAGTATCTAAATTTTTATGAGAAAGTTTAGTGTATTGCCCTAACCGGACTACAACACTGTCAGAAACGTCTTTTTGATCTAAAACGCTATATTCAACTTGGCTACCATTATCGGTGAAAATAATCTGATAACTATTATCACTTTCAATTGCAGTATTATCTATTATATCTACAATGACATCTCCAGTCCCTTTACCATTAATTTGCTCAACCCCCGACTCATTGATACTGGAAGGAACATAGCCTGCTGTTGGTGCTTTCGGAACGATCGAAACCGTATTTATATCTAACATAATTTCATTTGTTTCGGGATTAACAGTAATATTTTTTGAGCATTCTGCTGGAGCAACAATCATGGTAGCATCGCCGTGGTCATAGGAAACAACTGCATAATAATAGTTTTGTCCATTCACCACATTATTTGAATCGACAAATACATGGCGCAGGCCAGTATTATTACCAAGGTTGTAGCTTATTCCTCTTCCTGTATACGGAATTGAGCTGAGCCCATAATAATCATTATTGAGATCAAATCGAGCAGAGGCGCCATCCGGTGTTTTAAGCGGTTCAAATAAAAACCTAGATCCATTTGCATCCGTTATTGTTTGTTGATCAAGGAACTGTGGATCTGTGCTTCTGTAAATTACATAGCCTTCAAAATCGTAGGTTTCGGTAATTGGATCAAAAGAAGATTCAGCACCATCATCCCAGTAAAGTGTAACTTTTTCGTCTCCGGGAACGGTTGTCACAATTGGTTTTTTCGGCGGTTTGGCAAACTGGTAGTTTTTTTCATAGATATCTTGGGCTGTTACAGCATTAAGCGTTAAATCATCATAATCTTGTCCAACCAATAGAGCAATACTAAATCTTCTTGCATCTCCAGCCGGTAAATTTATTGGGCCACTGCTATAAATAAATATAAAATCACCTGCCTGGACAGAATTGGCTGAATCAAAAACGCCCGGGGTAAGATAGTTTTCAAAAATAAACTGATCATTTGATATACGATTTTGACTGGTGAAGGGGGGAGATGAAAATCCGGTCAAACCAAGCATGTCAGATTCGTCCAAATCTGTCCAATCGATATTGGGTTCTCCCGGTTTTCGTAAATCAAATGGATCGCCAGGAGAGGGAACGCCATCATTTTCACCTTCATCACCGGTGTTTGGAACCCCATCTATTCCAACATCATGTTTTTCTGAGTCCCAATCGCCATCGTCATCAATCCCATTATCCTGCGATTCGTCAATCATACCATCATTGTCGTTATCTATACCATCGTATGGTTGACCTGGGCTTTCTAAAAATTTGTACCCAAAATACCCTGGAGTTTTTCCGCTTACATCACTTAATCCATCCTCGTCCCAGCAATAGACCATATTTAAATCTCGATCAAAGTAAGAAAGGTCATCTTGCCAATTGGATGGTCCGCCCACATGGGGATCGCCCCACATGCCAAAAGTGACATTTTCGAGGTCTTTTGAACTCTTATTTGTTACTTTGAAGATTAAGAAAATAATATCTTCTGCAAGCGGATTGGCCCACTGATAATATCGGGATTCAATTTCTATTCCGAGTCCGCGTCTGGATGAATCTGATAGGAAAGGATAGTACTCAAATTCTTTATTATTGCGGTCATCCACTACGAAAAATGACTCCAAATCAGAATTAGATGACCCTTGTCTAAGAGCACCTGGCCAAACGTAGTCCTTGAGGTTTTCATTGTACCATCCAAAAGGCCAACTATCGGGTTTTCCATCTCCATCTCTGTCTAAATCATTGCTGGTGGGGATATTTTCACTGAGCGGATCTGCATATGGAATGGTTAAATCATCATTCCATCCTAAGGGCTCCCATCCATAAAATTCCGTTCCATCCGGCGAAACTTCACCGCCTAAAGATGTCAACCCATCGCTGATAACTCTGGCATACCAAGTCGTATCTCCCGCATTATCGATTTTGAAGTATGCATCTTGGTGACTCCCCGGAGAAACTTCAACCTCGGCGCAAATGAAAGGACCAAATTCATAGCCGTAACCCAAGCCTTCCCATACAATGTCTGTTACACGATTCCCGGGACTCGATATTGACCCATAGTTCCATATTTCTGTTGTTATTTTATTACCATTTAGGATAGCTTTTTGCCTTCTTAAAATTTGATCGCCCTGGTGTTCTGCAAACTGTTTTTTGTAGATACCTTCTCGCCAATCATAATACCGATTATAGTCGCGTTGAGTCCATTTTTTTTCTGGGCCGTTTCGGTACCATTCCAAATCTTTTTTGAAAAACCATTGTGCTTGTATTGAAGACGTTGTAAAAAAAATAGCTAGAATAAAAAATGTACGTTTCATCTTTATAAGTCCAAAGAAAAGCCAAATTTAAAAGATCGTGGGGCAGAATAATAGTTTGGGCGAGTTATATACTCATCCCACGTATGGATCCCCGGCTGTCCATAATGGGAAATGAATTCTGCCGTTTCCTGACTGCTTCGGTTCTCATAGGTGAATTCTGCCGAGCCGGTGTCATCAAATACATATCTTTCATTACGTATATCAAATACATTATAAACTCGAGCGAAGAGAGAAACCTGCTGTTTACCAATTGATATTCTACTTTCGATTTTAAGGTCCAGATTTCGCTGAACTGGTTTCCGTCCACTATTGGGTTTTGGCACATAATTCGCATAGGGTATGGATGGTGTATAAGGCCATCCGGTTGAAATTTTACCAATGAGTCCCACTGTTGTTTTTGAGGGATCTCCAATAATGATTGTGGTATTTAACAGGTGCGCCTGATCCCAGGATAACGGAACAATAAGCTTTTCTTCTTCAACGCCGCTTAAAGTACTAAAATAAAATGAACCGGATTTAACTGAATTTCCTTCCGATTTCTGATAAGTATAGTCAAGCCAGATGCTTGTTTTGGAAATCGGGTCGTATCGTTTAGTTGCAGAAAGAGTTAATCCTCTAGACGTGCCGTAATCTTTATTCAAATATATGTCATAATTAGACGGACCGTATTGAGGGCTGTCATAGCGGATATTCTGCAGCGCTAATAGTTCGCGGATATCTTTGTAGAAGAGATTTAGGTCCATCCCGATCAATTGGCCGAATTGCTGTTGGAAACCGAATTCATAGAGAACTGTTTTTTCCGGTTTCAAATCAGGATTACCAACAGTTGGTGTAAGTCCTGCACCAAAATAACTTTCACGGTATAAATTTCGCAGGGTAGGCATTTGGTAAAAATGTCCATAGGAAAAATGAAAAATTCCAGTATCGGTAATGGGAAGAGAAACACCAATTCGAGGAGAAATCATTGTCTTTTCACTGGCTGCACTTTTTCCTGCCTGCGGATAAACAAGATCTGCTATAGATGAATCTTTGGGCACAAAAGCATCATATCGCACACCTAAATTCATGATCATGGAACTATATTCCATTTTATCCTGAATATATGCTGAATATTGCAACGCATTCTTTTTGTAATACACATGATAAGGAGATTCATTTTCTGGTAAAACGGTTGGCTGTAGATAATTTTGATTATATTGAATAGAAATGTTTCTTTCCTCAAGGTTATCCCTGCGAAAACTAAAACCGGTTTTTAATTCATGCCTTTCTGACACTTGCATAGTAAAATCAAATTTCCCACCTAAAGAATTCGAAGTTCTATAAGTATGTCCCATTTGGGTGCCGCCAAATAAAAAGGTGGCCGAGGTTGGCTCTGTATTGATGTAATCAGTAGAAACATATCTGCTGTCAGTAGTATCCTCATACAAGTAGTTTTTATAATCTGTATTACTTATAAATACATTAGCTTCGTAAAAGCTTTTCTCAGTCAGGGAATGATTTATTTTAATCGAATGATTGTTATTATCCGAAAGCTTTGACCCAACTCCATCCGGATTATATTTATATTCATGAGAATAACTCTTACGTTGTGATTGAGATAAAATAGATTGAGTAGAAATTTTCAAACGGGGAGAAAGCCGTAATGTAAACTTTGCCAGAGAATTGGTACTTTCACTAGGATTCATGGGTACGAAAGCACTATCACCACGCATTTGAATATACCAATTACCGCTTGGCGGGAAATACGCTAAATCATCGGGGTTGTGCTCACGGATTCCAAAGAGATAACCCTCGCTTTCACTCCGGCGAATGGAAACATTAAATGTCAAAAAATCACCAAGGAATGGCAGAACCGGTCCTGAAATAAAACCGTCAAAAGTTCGATTTGCTGTCATGCTGAGATTGTCAATATTGGGGTAAATGTTTGAGGCCTTTGATGCATAGTCACCACTGTAAATTGAAAGACTACCGTCATAATGTTTTCCACCATCTTTAATTTTTACATCTACTACACCACTCATCGCATTGCCGTATTCTGCATTAAAGGCGCCACTCACCAACTTCATTTCTTCTAATGCTTTGTTACTGATGCTAACAGCCAGAGAATTGGTAAAAAAGGGATTAGATACAGAAACTCCATCAATAAAATATCCGATCTCATTGCTTCGCCCTCCACGAACGTGCAATGCGCCCCCCGCACTACGGTTTACTCCAGCATGGGTGGCGAGGACACCTAAAAATGATTCGACAGGTAAGTCTTGAATGTCATCCGCTGTCGTTACGCGCTGTGACGCTGTTAAATCTTTCTGCACCAAGGGTCTTTTCGCAATTACCACGACTTCCTGCCCTTGAACCACCTCTTCGTCCAATTTAAACTCGAGATCAGTAGTTTGGCCGGTTGTGACTCGAACTTCTTTCATAGTGATTGTTGCAAATCCTATTGCATCTACTCGGACAGTATAAGTCCCGGGAGGAATATTCATGATAGTAAAGCGTCCTGATTCATCAGTGGCGGCTCCTAAATATGTATCCACCAAGATTACATTCACACCAACCGCTGGTTCAGCATTCGTTTTTTGTTTAACGACTCCAATGATTTTACCATTGGAAGCAAACAAGATTCCCGCGAAATGAAGGATGATTAAAATTTTTTTCATACGTAAAAGGGGAGTGCAATTTTGCACTCCCCTTAGATTAATTAACTATGAGGTTTACTCTATTTATTTAAGCAAAGTCATCATCTTGGCTTTTTTCATTCCAGCCCACTCAAGCGTATAGATGTATGCACCTGTTGCGACTTTTCTACCAAGATCATTTTTCCCATTCCATACAACCTTATGAGAACCAGCAGAGATTAATTCGTTATCTACGAGAGTTCTCACCAACTGTCCGGTTATGTTATACACTTTTACCGATACCTCTCGGTTAATGGGTAGAGTGTAATTAATGACTGTGTTGGGGTTAAACGGATTTGGATAATTCTGAGCTAAAATATATTCCTCAGGTCTGATAAACCTAATAGGATCATCATTCACCCCAAGATGTGCACTTCCATTTTCAATAATAATGAAAGACCATCTTTTAGGATTAACCACGGATGTAACAACATCATCATAATGTGTTACGCCAATAGCAACGGAATCCATGTTCAAGGTTTTTACCGTAGTCGTAAGACTGTCGTCAACGCTCTGGAACCCGACCAGCAACTCTTTTTGCCCGTCGTTATCAAAGTCCAGCAAATCACCACCCCAATTTGTTTCTATTTTTGCAGCGAATCCCCAAGGAGACGAAGCATAAGTAGTATCGGGCGCATCAGTAGAATCAAGAGTGACAGTGGTATTTACCACATCGTGCTCACCCCAATAGATGATTTTCTTAAAATAGCTGGAAGGTGATAATGGATCAGTACCAATGTATTCCAAAGCGGTTATATTTGGTACAGTACGACCGACGAAAATGCTTTTTCTCGCACTTCCATCATAACCGTATCCGACGTCACCAATGAATTGTCCGATATTTGGAGCAATCATTTTTACATGATTTTCATCAACATTTAAGACGCTATCTCCGGGAGAATAGTCCATTGCATATACATCGCCGGACCCTACACCCCAAGAACCATAGCTTGCAAAATAAGCTTCATCGTTTCCATCAGAATCGATGTCGTGTGCGTACCCACCCCAGATAGAATACTGGTCATTAGAAGTTGCTTTATACCAACCAGTACCAGAGTCAGGAGCAGAATAAGAATCTGCTGAATCTGCAGTCAGGTTATAGAAATGGAAGTTATTCCAAGTATGATTCACAATCTCATATTTGCCATCTCCATCTAAATCAGCAGGGAGGGCATGCAGAGGTGAACCGCCGCTATAATGGCTTCTATCTACCCAAAATTCTGTATTCCAGGTTTCTAAACCTCCACCTGAATTGTGGACAATATCATCGCCAGCATTGAGTGAAATAATTAGAGTCCCTTTTGGGGCGCTATCACGAATATGAGCCAGGATTTCCTGCTGGCCATCTCCATCAACATCCATTATCTCTATTGCATCATGTCTACCCCTGTAGCCTGAGCCATAGGTGGCAGAGCCCTGCCCATCACCGGCACAACAGGTGTCAACTTCAATTTGACAAATGGCAGAAAAAGTTGCGCCATAATTATCACTGCCAACAACCCCGTCCCATTCATAAATATGGTACCCGGGTGCAGCAGTTGAAGGAGAGTGAAAAACAATCTCTTGTTTTCCATCCGCATCTAAATCGGCTACTGTAACTGTACGGGGGGCGTATCCATACAAAACGTCGCTGGTAGTATCGGATGCCCAAACTTGATCAAATACATTATTTGCAACATCGTATTCAAAAACCACAACTCTAGACCCAGCATATTGAGTGGCAATAACTTCTCGCTTTCCATCACCATCCATATCCATTCCACCAATGACTGATCTTGGGTTGGAAGCGGTATTAAACAGTGAATCACCATCTGTTGCTTCAGCGATTGCAGAGATGGACCAGTTTGCTGCCAAATGCTCTGGATTATCTCCGCCGGAATCAAAGGAGAATTTGTCATAATCCAGAACCAGAATTTGTGGCTGTGTTGGATCATTCGCATACAAATTTGTTAAAACGACTTCAAGTTCCCCATCTCCATCCAAATCGTTATCGGATATATCGAGCGGATAATAACGATCTGCCGGGTCTCCGATACTTTCAAAAATCGTTGTGACTTCATAGTCGTTAGCGTCTGTTGGATCAGATCCGGTAAATTCCATCCGCACAACGGTTTCTTTTGTGCCGGTTGTGGCAATTATATCGAAATCGCCGTCGCCATCAATATCACCTGAATCACTTCCACGGTTTCTCGAACCAAAAGTTAGAACTTCATGAAAGTGAGATGCTTTTAAACTATCGACACCACCTACACTATCAGGAACTGATTCCAGATAATATAGTTTTCCATTTGTCATCGGGAACCAAGCCTGAAGTGAACTATCTCCATTAATATCATGAAAAGCAAAGCCATTTCTTCGGAAAGAAGCAGGGTCTCCATCCTGAAAAATTTCATTCAAGTCAACAGCAACTTTGTAAGAATCAGCTTGAACGGCTTCAAAAACAGTCATGCTAAAGTTATTCCAGGTATTTACCCACACTTCCATGTTTCCGTCGCCATCATAATCCACAGCATCCAAGTTATAGACACTACCGCCACCTAAGTTTTGCGTGTCCAAGTATTCATTGGTAAAAGTAGAAAGGGATGAGAAGTCGCTACCATCTAATTCATCAATCGAAAGTCTTCTGACCGCACGATCTACAGTACAAAGTTCCATGTTTCCATCTCCATCAAGATCTGCTATTTCAAACCCGGCAGGGCGAAAATTATCTGAAAATGTCATCCCATATTGAAACAACAACGTAGCAGTGGCAGGGAATGTTAAATCTGCTTGTTGTTCAAAAATGTAAGTTCCCCAAGTGTTGTCATTTGAGCCAGATGCAGGTGGCACTCCAAAATAAATTTCAGAAAGACCGTCAGAATCAATATCGCCATAAAACAAACCCGGCAAACTGTTTCCGGGATCGGGTGTGATGAAATGCCAGACATGATTATACCCGCCGTTGCCATCTGCTTCGTAGAGATAGACACCTAAATAGCCGGGGTCAGGACCACCGGGCGCTAGGGTTTCATCAATGGAAAAAAGAATTTCATATAAACTATCACCATCAAAATCCATTCCAGCCAATACGCTTTGGGCGCCTAAGGCCGTAAAGGTGGAGAAATTTGCATCTCCGTGTGCATTCAAAGAATAATCCAGGCTAAAATCACCGGCAGCATTGTAGCCACTAGTTGCGAAAGTGGGTTGCAGGGATAAGATCAGTAAGATTGTCATTAACTTATTTAACATGTAGTACCTCGTTTTGTTTTAGGGTTTGTTACTGTGATTTATATCACTAGCAATGAGCAAGCAATGTAATGGAGTTATGAAAAAAGAGTCAAGCAAATAAATTGAGCAAGATTTACCCGCTTAGGCCAACTTTTTGATCGTCGGACTTCAGGATGGAAATTAATGCATCCAGTTCATCCAAAAGTTCTGTTTCACCCATGAATCCCAGACTTCTGTAACGGATATTACCGGTTTTATCAACAATAACTTTTGTAGGTAAAAGAGACACACCAAATGATTGGTACACCTCATCCTTGTCATCCATCAATACGTGGAAAGGGTAATCATTTTCATTCATCAAATCTTTTACGGCTTGAAGTTTGTCCTTTGCTGTTTCTCTGGTATTGACAAATAAGATTTTTACTTCGTTCCCTTTCTTGTATTTGGTAAGGGCTTTTTTCATAGCGGGGAAAGATTTGATGCAAGGACCACACCAGGTCGCCCAAAAATCTAAAATAACTATTTTCCCTCTGTAGTTAGAAAGTGATATTTCTTTACCATCTGTATCCGTAAGAGTAAAAGCGGGGGCCTTTTCTGTTACGAGTTTTTCCTTTATTTCAGCTTTTAGATTTCCCATTGCGGAGGTTTTCAAGTTGGAAAAATAAGATAAAAAATCTTCATCTGATCCGTGGGTATCCATAAAAATTTCTTTTAGGATTTCTTCCATTTTTGGGGATTGAACACCACCTCCGATACTTTTTTCTAGAGTTTCTTTTGCTCTACCCACAGAACCGTTATTAAACAAAACAGAGGAAAAATGCTCATTTATTTGTTTTTGTTTTTTGTTGGTTAAATGATATGCTTCTTCCAAATAGATTAATGCATCAGAATGATTCCCCATTAAATTGGTTGCTACACCAAGTGCATCTAGCGCCATGGCGAGTTGTGTTGCTCTGGCTTCCTGCCAAATAGTCGAAATTTTTAATGGCGGTTTTGTAGTGCTTGGCTTTTCATATTCTTGGCGAGAAGCATCAACAGATTTATTGATTATTTCTACTATTGAATCACCATTGCCGTTTCCTATTTTTTCGATACCATTCACTGCATAAAATACTGGACGTTCGCTCCATAACTTATCATTAAGAGATTGAACATATTCAATCGCTGTTTTATAGGATCCCTCTTTTATATATTCTCCGATAATGACTCCTCTCATATAACTAAACCCGGAATAGTCAGGGTACTTGGCTTCAAATTCATCTAAAAATACTTTCTTTTCTCCCGAACCTACTTTTTTATAAAACTGACCGGCGTCTTCTCGTTGTATCCATCGACCCATAGGAAATTTTTCCTGAGATTTTGTCTTATAATAATCTGCCTTTTCCTGATTTTTGACTGCGCCGTACCAAGCGCTCAGGAAAAACAAGTGTTCCTCTGTCCACAAATCGGGACTAGCCATAGATTCTAGATGTTTTTCAATTTCAACAAATCCATCAGTTCCCAAACTTTTTCTCAATACGGAAAAATACGAGAAAGCAAACCCTAACATTTTTTCGGGATTCCGAGAAAATTCATTCTCATAAAAACCCAACAAAGTATCCGCAAAAAGTGTTTTGTCTAATTGAGCGCCCCATCCCCGCCGTACAAGTGATGCCGCATAGCCAGCTTCTGCCCCCGGCAATATCTGCTGATCGTCGGTATATAACGGTACCCAATATCCAAGACCTCCATTAAAATCTGTATCATTTTCATTGTGTAGTGTGACTACAAAACCAACAACCGAATCAGGGGTAGAAATTTGTACTGTCCACCCGTCTCCCCTTTTTTCCATTTTATATTCTTCTGTATCAACCACATTATTCGGCATAGAAAACATTGAAGCCGGTTGGAAATTTCGTTTTCCGTACGTCCGAACAATAGCATATAATTTATCTGTACCGTCCAGAATAGTCCCGTTAGAATTGTACAAGATGGTGACAGATTTGCCAGCCTTTGGGTTTTCCGGAAATGTGGAAAAGACGCTGGAAAAATCATAACTACCGCACGATATCATTAAGCAAGATATAAGGAGCAACCCTGTAGATATTTTTGTGAAATTTTTCAACATTTTTTTATTCCTTTATATTATAGTTATTCAAAAAGACTAAAATTCTAAATCAAATCCCAACACCATTTGCCGCCCAAGAGCTGGTTGCGTTATTCCGCTGGATATATCTTCATGCTCGGTTAAGTTCCTGACGTCAAAATAAATATTTATGTTTCTAGTAAACCAATAATTCCAACGCAAACGAACTGTGACATAAGGTTTATAATTGACCAATAAATCTTTACTATAATAGGAAATATAGTCAACATTCGGGTTGTAGAATCCATCGTATTGCAGTAGCCAATCTCGACCTTTCTTATCCCCGATGTAGTTAAAATCTAATACCAAAGAACCGCCTTTTTTATTTTTGGAAATAATTGGAGGAATGTTGTAGGTAAGAGAGAGGTTTGCGGTGGATGTCGGAACATCATTTCTCCTAACACCTTCGTCAAAAAATCCTTCATATTGCAGATCATTCTGGCGGATTGAATCCTGACCCCATCTGCTGTCCAAAATAGAATAGGTTGCATTAATACCTAAAGGTCCAAATCTTGTTTTCAACGCAAATTCCCACCCTTTATTAATAATTTCACCAAAATTAATATACCAATATTCCCGCTTAACGGTTTCCGGATCATCTATGCTGGGGTCATTCTGAATTCCATCTCGAAACAATTGATCAAAATAAGTGACTTCAAGAAAAAAATTATCTCCGAAATAAAAATCACCGCCGACTTCATATCCTGATTGCCTTTCGGGCTTCAAGTCGGGATTGCCGATATTAATAGAGGTGCTAGATTCGCTGGGAAGCGCCTGCATTGATTGTGGAGGGCTGATTCCTCCTCCACCCCAAGATCCCCGTAGTTTAGCAATTACACTACCCAACTCTGAAATAAGGGATATCCCCATTTGAGGGCTAAAATGAGTACCGTAATCTTTTCCAAAATATTCATTTTCTTCCACCCGCCCTCCAAGTGTCAAATACAAATTTTCTCGATAACCCAATACTGTTTCTGCATAATATCCCAAATTACTATTGCTTTGATCTACGAGAGAAGCATTGTCAAAATCATCGTAATAATATTGATCTTTTACCTCATCTACTGTTCCGGATAATCTTACATTGCTGCTTTGGGTTCGTTGGGCGCCAGCTGTGATGTCAAATTCTACCAAATTTTGAAAGTTGCGTTTCAGATGCCAAAAGTAATTTAGTGTGGTTCGGTTCCAATCTTGTTTTAAATAGCTTCCTCCGCTATCAGTGCCAAACTTTCTATACAAGTATTGTTTGGTATCGTTTCCAATAATTAGAGTATGGTACCAATTGGGTGTAAAATTTTGGGTAAAGTTGATACTGAGTCCTGGCTTATAAAATTCTGTAAATCCATCCGATAAAGGATCGTCCCAATGATCCGGTGCGTCCGTCCAGCCTCTTTCTTCTTTATATTTTAGTAAATGAAATAGATTGCTGATAAACCCTTGTCTGCCCCAACTCTGAAATGTTTTGACATCAACCTTTGCTGTTCCTATCCTTGCATTGAGTGCACCATGTAGTTTTATTTGTTCAATATTTTTACCATTACTTGGCATCACTTCTTCATCAACCGTTCCATTTACGCCAAAGTTGAAATTTAAATCGGATGAGCTTCTTCCACTTAAATTAAAGGAAACTTCTTGCCCCATAGCTTTGTCATTAATAATGGGTGCATCGGTGCTTTTTCTGGCAATTTTTATTCTATAAGTCGTCTTTCTTGAATTCGAGCCCCTTTTGGTGAATATATGAATAATTCCGCTTTGAGCATTTGATCCATGCAGAGTTGACCCCATAGGTCCTCGTACTACTTCAATTCTTTCAATGTCACTGGGATCAATAAAATCTGTAATCCCCGGATTGGATTGAACATCAAACCCAAGAAGTTCGACTCCGTCCACATAAATTTTTACATCGCCTAAGGGTCTTCCGGCGCCACTGGTTCCACCTCTCAAGGTAAACGCATAATTATTTTGACCGGGTCTATGAGGTAGGTTTGCATATCCACCAGGGACTTTTCCCAATAAAACTTCATCGATGCTTCGCAATGGAAGCACGCGTAAATCTTCTTCTGAAATAATTGTTACCGGTGACGCCTGAGCCCGTTTTTGTCGCTCGCTAAAACTCGCCGAAACAACAACTTCGTCTAAATCAATTAAGGACCGTTTCAAAATGAAATCAGCTTTGATTTCTTCTCCATCCTGCAATTGAACGTCCCGACTTACCGTTCTATGACCGATATACATTGCGGTTAATTGGTAATGTTTCCCAGCTGGAACTTTAGGGATTACATAATTTCCATTTTTATCGGTTGCTGAGCCCAAAGCTGTATTTTTGAGAAATACATTTGCACCGACCAGTGGATTTCCGCGTTCATTTTTTATAATGCCTGATATACTTCCGCTTTGGGAAAACAGAACAGATCCTGCCATTAAAAAAAATATCAAGTTTACATTTTTCAATTAAGTCTTAATATGTTTTTATCTATAGCTGATGAATATAATTATTTTAAAAGCATCATTTTGCTGGTGAAGATGCTCTCATTGGATTGTAAACGATAAAGATAAATACCGGAAGGCAGAGGTTGAGCTAAATCATTTGTGCCATTCCATGAGACAGAATGTTGCCCCGGGGTTACTTTACCCATAAATAAATTTTTTACCACTTTTCCACGAATATCATAAACTGTAATGCTAACATCCGAAACATTATCCATGGAATAAGAAATGTTGGTTACCGGGTTGAATGGGTTTGGATAATTTCCAATTAATTCAAATCCCTTAGGGTTTGCTTCATCTTCTGTTGCCAAAGTTCCAACAAGGTATGACTGCTTAGGTGTGGTAGAGATATTTTCCTCCACATCTTCTGCAGAAACCCACCAATATATGGTGGTTCCGTTTGTATAGCCTTGAATGTCGGCCGTATAAACATATTCCTGTATTACAAGATTATAAAGCATTGTCATTGCTTCAGACGTTGTACTGGCTGTAAGGGAATTAACCTGCCAATTAAGAATAGCAATTTCAACGCCATCGGATCCACCGGAGGGATTTTGATCATTTACGGTTGCAAATACTTTAATTTCTGTCCAGGATGGAATTGGATCTGGCAATCCGTCTGTGCTTGTAACTCCCACATGATATATTTCAATTTCAGGAGGTATATCTCCGAAAATATCAACCACATATTGAAATTTCCAAGCGTTAGGCATGATATGCCATCCATTTTCACCACTCGGGCCGCTACAGTCACTTGCGTAATATGTAAGCCCAGGTGAGGGATAAAAGTAGGATGCATCGGAGGCGTTTAAAATAATCTTGGTTGCATCGTTTGCCGGATCACCTGCATCGTCTGGAAGGTAGGTTACCACAACGGCAATTAATTCATCTTTTACAAACTGGGCTCCTCCGTCAGACGTAAAATCAACAAAATAAACTCCTGCGGATCCATCGGATGGCCTTTGGATTGTTACATCTGTTGGGCTAACCGGTAACACTTTGGTCCCCAAAACTGGTTGCCCATCTGCTATTTCCAGTTCTGCGGAACAGATACCAATCCCAGTACTGAAATTATTCCAAACCAAGTTTGTCGCAGAACTAGTATCTGGATAAGCGATTGAATCATTATCTGCAGTATGAGCGTATCCAATCCATCCATTTTGAGTGGTATCTCCAATGCTATACATGGATCCGGTTGATGTAAATGGATAACCCCCACTCCCGGGCCTGTAAACTTCAACCTTTAAATTTGGGGATGTTCCATCTGTATTCCATCCAAGCACATTCACGCCAATTCCATTTAAGGTTAAATCGCCTGGAGCATTGAAAACCTCCATCATGATGTCACCGGGGGAAAATCCTATACTTACTGTATCATTTAGACCGATGTTTAAGGTATCAACCACATTCCGTGAAAGGACATTTTCTGAATTAGATGCACCTTCTTGATTACCAATTAATGGTCTAAGCATAAAAACGCTAAATAACAAATAAGGTGTTATTTTTTTCATCAGAAGAATCCTCGTTGGTTAACTTAATTATTGAAATTCTTAAAACGAATATAGGTTTTTAATTTCATCCTAAAAAGAGAACATTTCCATTTTGGACCTTCTTTGATTAATTTTAATTAATGTCTCGGCTCGCTAAAGATAATTATAGAAAATTAAGAAAATGTTAAGTCGTCGCTCTATTTCTACCGCTATAACATCCTTAATCATTTTTTTATTCTCTTGCGATGATAGTAAAGTGAAGGCAGAGGATGAATTGGACAGAGTTGCGATTGATTTATTGCTTTCCGAATATGATTTAGTAAATGGACCGGGTGCGGCACTTTTAATCATTAAGGAAGGGGATATTCTATATTCAAATGAATATGGGATGGCCAACTTGGAGGAAGATACCCCAATCACATTTGCAACAAATTTCAGGTTGGCTTCTGTGACAAAACAATTCACAGCAATGTGCATTATGATTTTAAAGAGTCGAGGTCAGTTAGATTATGAACAAACGATTACAGATATTTTCCCAGATTTCCCCGATTACGGAAATAACATTACCATTACACATCTCCTGCATCATACTTCAGGACTTATAGAGTACTTTTCTCTGATAACGGAGCAGGTAAAGGATCGGGATGTTTTGAATCTTATGATGCAGCAATCCTGGACTTATTTCCCACCAGGGACGGATTACCGTTATAATAATTCGGGGTATGCAATATTGGCAATGATAGTGGAGGAAGTGTCTGGCTTAAGTTTTGCTAATTTTTTAGAACAAAATATTTTTTTACCGCTCGGAATGTCAAACAGCATTGCTTTCGAGGATGGGATTTCAATTGTTAACAATAGAGCATATGGATATTCTGTTAATACTATTTTAGAAGGCCCTGAATATTTTCGAGATGATCAAAGTCTTGCAAGCGCCGTACTTGGCGATGGTGGAATTTATACTTCTGCAGAAGACATGTTAAAATGGGATCAAAGTCTGTACACGAATACATTGGTTCCATATGCGATTCTGAATAAAGCTTTTACCAGTGGGAAATTATCCAGCGGTGAAGAAACAGGGTATGGTTTTGGTTGGGTGTTAGATACTTATTATTACCGGGAAAGAGTTTCTCACACCGGTAGTACTCGCGGATTTCGGAATGTTTTTATGCGGTTCCCTAACGAAAGAATAAGTATTATAATTCTTACTAATCGAAATTCTGGCACCCCAAAAGACATTGCGAATCAAATTGCAGATTTATTATTTGATCCATAAAAAACCTAAGAGCTAATGGAGTTCATTCATTTTGAATTCTTTCAAAAAACCATCGGACCAACGGATTCGAATTCTATCCACCTTCCTTTGATTATTATTACCCCCAATAAATACAATCGGCGCTGATTGAGATAAATAACCTCCACCGGCTGAAATTTCATGAAGTTGAATTGTTTCATCAGAAAAATCCACCCAAATTTTTGCTCCAACATAATTATGGTTTTCTGATAATTCTGTTAAATGAATAGCAGTCATTTTTGAATGCGTTAGGTTTATAAAAACTTTTACTACTGCATTGTTCACCCCGGCAATGAAATCAGGTTTTCCGTCACGATTGATATCGTTAATTGTCAAGCTGGTCCCATCTTTTGGAAGCAGGAGTCCGCTTATATCTGGTGTAATACTCTGAAAATTCCCCGATCCATCACCAAGAAGCAACAAGCTCACGCCTCCATCCATGTAGCCGGTTTCTCGTTGGGGTCCATAGAAATTTTGCACCACATAAAGATCTAAATTCCCATCACCATTTATATCGCAAATAGCAGAACCGAAAATTGGACTCGCTTGGGCTATTTGAGGTAAAGGGTGAAACTCGAATTGAGTATTTCCTTGAGTATCGGTTTCATTAATGAGGATTCCTGATGCTAAACTGTTAACCTCGAATTTTTCAGCGATCTCAAGCCGAGTTTCTGTATAAATGTCTTTTAGGGATGTAATCGCAAAATCATGATAGGATGGCAATTTTTGTTTTACCATTGGCATCGCATCACTTGAGCACCCTAACCCACGGCGCGGTAGGCAAATCCCATTTTCGTATTTTGCCTCGATAATACGCTTGATACCGTTTCCTTCAAAGTCTCCGTAATATAATATTTCCGGTTTTGTGTTTGAAGCTTTGTACTTTGTATTAAAACCAAAATTGCCAACTAAATAATCTGTGTCACCATCATTGTCGATATCGCCTCCGCTGATACTATTGTACCAACCCATACGGGTTGCCAAGCCAACTTTAGAAGTGCGCTCAACGAGTCGACCATTTTCATTGTGAAAAAATCGTACCGGCCCCCATTCGTAAGTAACCAACAAATCGGGATGATGATCTGCATCTACATCTGTAAACAGTGCACTTGTGACCATTCCTGCGTGCTTGATTCCCGGGGCAATCGTATTTGTTATATCTTCATATTTTGTCCCGGTAAAGCGTAACACTGTTGAATTGGGTGATTCCGGATAATTCCCAGGAATTATCCTTCCACCAATAAACAACTCTAAAGATTTATCGCCATCAATATCAGCCGCAATAATTACGCTACCACTATTCCGAATATCAGGTAGCAGATCTGATTTTGTAAAAGAACCCTCACCATCGTTGGTATAAAGACGATCCCGTAAAACATCATCACCCGGCTCACATTCTACGCCACCACTTACTACATACAAATCGAGGTCTCCATCGTGATCAAAATCAATGAATAGCGATCCCATATCCTCTGATCTGATATCATCGTTGAAACTTATTTGCGACGTTTTAAGAAATGTTCCGTCTCCTTGATTGCGATGAATCGATCCAATAAAACCAGAAGACCCTCCAATGAAAAGATCGTCGTATCCATCTCCATCAATGTCACCCCATGCCAACCCCGGACCAAGTTGTGAAGATTTATTAGGTAGCAACTTTTGTCGTTCAAAATCATCGTATATTTTTTCCATGTGAATTGCGCTTGACAACACATTTTGGTTTTGCGAAAACATTGTCATTTTTATCGGTTTTGTATTTTCTTGTTTTATGTCCTCAACTACTGTTTTGGGCTCAATAATTGTATATAAATATCCAGTGGGAAGATCTTGCAAAATTTGTTGTTTACCTGTCGGCCAATAAATTGTTATTGTATCTGCTTTTTCTGTTTTAGCCAAACCAAAGTGTACAATGGATTCACTTGATGACATGAACCCTCTTGATGTTGCGATATATCGTGTTTGTTTGGTATCACCATCTGCCTTCAAAACAATTTTTGATCCTACGCCATTATAATTACTTGATCTGCCTTTGAGTTTGATACGAAGCGACCTTCCGGAAGAAACATCATTGCGATAAACACGGACAGGCTCATTAAATCCATTCACGACAAGGTCGAGATCTCCATCTCCATCCAAATCACCCATTGCAGATCCGGTACTAATACCAAGATGGTCTAATCCCCACTGTTTACTGAGATTTGTAAATTGCAAGTCGCCCCGATTTTTATACACTTGGTTCTTCAATTTGTATGGTTTTTGCTGCTCCCACCATTCTAATTCTTTTTCTGCAAAAGAATCATCCTTAGCTGCAATGTGTTGTGATTTGTCTTTTAAGTCTCCATTGAAAAAATCGCGAGACATTCCATTTGTGAAATATACATCTTCAAATCCATCATTGTCTAAATCGCCAAATTTTACAGTCCAAGTCCAATCTGTTTTCGCCAACCCCGTAAGGTAGGCAACTTCCATAAACCGATCGGTGCCGGTATTTAGATAAAGTGCATTTCTCATGTATTGCGGCGGGTTTGGGAAATTCAAAAACCAAGCATCACTATTTGGCCCGCTCATAGAACCCATAGATAATTTATCTCGATAGTGGTTACTCCCAGCCATGTCAGAAGCAAGATAATCTATCCAGCCATCATTATTGATATCTGAATAATCTGAACCCATAGAAAACCAGGGAGTGTGTGGAAATGCTTCGTTTGCAACATCAGTAAATGAAATGAATCCATTAGCGTCTGGACCATTATTACGATATAGATGATCAGGACCCATGTAGTCATTTGCAACATACAAATCAGGCCAACTATCATCGTTATAATCCCACCAAGTTGCAGACAGCCCATAATATGGCAGCTTTCCAATTCCCGATTCAACCGAAACATCAACAAATGTGCCGTTGTCATTTCTATATAAATGATCAAATTGACCCGCCGGCACTAACATTTGCATACGATTGGGAGGTTTTACGATATAGGCAAGTTCGCGGGAATCAGGATGTATAAGAATTCTTCTATTTTCCTGACGAATTATTTTTACGTTTTTAATATCAGAACTTGGCTGCAATCGATTGGTAAGCAGATAACCATCCAAATCTCCATCCCGATCATAATCGGCAAAGGACATTGTAACGCTTGCCCCGTTAAAATCGAGACCGTATTTACTTGCTTCCTCAGTGAATTTTCCCTGCTGATTAATATAAAGCCTGTTAGGGCAGTCAAAACCTGACACAAATAAATCAAGCCAACCATCATTGTTTAAATCCGCAAAGGTTGCACCGGTGCTCCACATTCCAGCCGGATTCATGCCCACTTTTTCCGTAACATCTTCAAATTGAAACCCACCAAGGTTTTGATACAATCGTCCTCCATCCATTTGTCGTGTTAAGAATATATCAGCTAAGCCATCCCGATTGTAGTCTCCAATTGCTACTCCTGAGGCAATAAATGAATTGCGAATTTGATCACGGTGTTTTTGGCTCGGATTCCAAGTATTGTGAAAGTCGATATCTGTCTCTCCGGATTTTAATAAAACGAATTGGTGGTTTGAATTTGTTGAATTATTAAAAGGTGTCGCAGATAAATCCGGATTTTTTTCTCCCAATTCCTGCACACGAAGTAATGATTGGGATGAAATCATCCAATTTTCATTCGCATCGATTTGCTTACTCTCTCCGCAACCGAAAAAATAAAATGAAAGAACCGATAAAATAATTTTATTAATCATTTATTTTGTGCAAATCTTAAAATGAAAAGAATGTATCGAGATACTATTATTTTGGCAACGTAGCTATTTTTAGTATTTTTTCCCGCCCATCCTAAATCTGCAATGGTGAGATTTTGGCTAATAATTTTGTTCATGTATTGTAGTAAATTAACTATTAAATAATTATCTGGCTAAAAACTATGTATGTTATTTTTAACTTATGAAGAGCAATTATCCAAAGCGATTAATACCAATGTATCTACCAATACTTTTGGGGTTTTGGGCGATATCCTGCTCTCATCACAAATCCCTATTTAGTAATACCGGCAAATTGGTTTTTAAAAAAAATATAAATGAATTGATTATGGATTCCGGGCTAAATGCAAATATGGGGATCAAAATTAAATCGTTGTCAACCGGAGAAACGTTATACGCTCTTAATAGCGAAAAATTATTACTTCCGGCCAGCAATAATAAGCTATACACTTGTGCAACAGCACTGGGAGTTCTTGGATCGGACTTTGTGTTTGAAACTTCTATTTATGTTGAAAAAAACAATCTTTACCTAAAAGGCGGCGGTGATCCAGATTTTTCTATTGAGCAATTAGATTCACTCGCTCAAATTGTTTCGTCTTCACTCAATTCAATTGATACGATTTTTGTTGATGAAAGTTTAATGGATACACTTCATTACGGTGAAGGATGGATGTGGGATGAAGGATATTGGTGGTACGCAGCTCCAGTGAGCGCCTTATCTATGAACGATAATTGCGTGGATTTTTATTTCCATCCCGGGAAATTAGGAGAGCCGGCTGACATCACTGTTCATCCGCCAACACAATATATTCAAGTTAAGAACCAATCCGTTACTGTGAACGACACGATAGAATTCAAAAAGTTTAAAATTGAACGAGATTGGGTCGGGGAAACAAATCAGTTTATCATTTCCGGCGAATTACTGGATACCACGCCTAAAGATACTTTAATCCGAAATATTGTTCACCCTCCGCTGTTTGCCGGAACGGTCATGAAGGAAATGCTCGCAGAAAGAGGTATATCTGTTCTTGCGGTTTCTATTGGAACTCTACCAAAGAATGCTTCAAAACTTGTTTCTCATCGCTCCGATTCGCTGCTTTATTCTACCTCAAACCTGATGAATGAAAGTGACAATCTTACAGCTGAATTATTGATAAAAACTTTAGGAATTACTGAAGAAAACCCCGGGAATTGGGACGATGGAATAACTAGGGTTAAAACATTTTTAGCTGATTCTGCCGGAATTGATACTGGCACTATCCGAATGGCAGATGGATCCGGTGTTTCCCGATATAATCTCACCAGCGCAGATCATTTTATTCAATTGCTTTCCTATATGTATCAAAGCCCATACTCAGATGATTTTTTATACGTATTAGCAAATGGCGGGTCTAAAGGAACTTTAAACAACCGGCTCACAAAAAATGGACATAAAATAAAAGCAAAAACGGGGCATCTTTCCGGTGTGAGTTGTTTTTCCGGCTATGCTTTTTCTCCGCGTTTTGGACCGCTGGCTTTTTCTTTTATGATGAATGGTTATATTGGCTCAGCAAAAGATTATCAACGATTGCAGGACAATATTTTAGAAATGTTAGTTCATGATTAAACCGCCGGTACTTAATCCAAACGCAACCATTGGAATTGTGAGCCCATCATCTTGGATGAAGGAATCTGACTTAAAAACCAGCGTTTTTGTTTTTGAGAATAAAGGATATAAACTGGTTTTAGGGAAAAGTGTATTTTTGAAAGATAACACTTATGCGGGGACACCCCAAGAAAGAGCAGATGATATCAATGGCATGTTTGCAAATCCGGATATTGATGCCATTATTTGTGCACGCGGCGGATATGGCGCCAACCGAGTTTTACCCCTTCTGGATTATGACCTCATCAAATCGAATCCGAAAATATTTATAGGTTACAGCGATATAACTGCTTTTCTAACATCCATTACCCAAACTACCGGACTTGTTACCTTTCATGGTCCCATGCTGTCTAGCTTTAATAAAGGGATGGTGGAATATAATTTTGATCTCATGGAAAAAACGCTATTTGGAAATGAATCTGTAACCATCTCGCCTCCACCAGAATTGCAAGCTCGTGTTTTAAAACCCGGTAAAGCAGAAGGCCCCATTTGGGGTGGAAATATGTGTCTTTTGATCAATCGATTGGGGACTGAAGATCAACTTGATACAGATGGTGCCATTCTATTTATTGAAGACGTTGATGAATATTTGTACGCATTCGATCGTATGCTCGTCCACATGAAAGAAGCCGGTATGTTTGACAATATTAAAGCACTCATTATAGGTGAATTGCTTGACATGAAAGATTATGATGATCCATTTGGAAAATCCACAGATGAAATAGTTATAGATGTGTGTGGTGATTTGAATATTCCCATTATTTCTAATTTTCCCTGCGGACATGGCATTTTTCAAGCAACAATCCCCATTTCAGTTCCAGTTCAATTGGATGCGAAAACTGATATACCATCCTTAACGTTATTAGAATCGCCGGTTAAATAAGGAAAAAATAAATGCTGAATTACATTTGGTTTGGAATGATGCTAATCGCTGTTGTAATTGGCGCGTTCACAGGGAATATTGATGCAGTCACAGAAGCGGCAGTCAATATGGCAAAAGTGGCCGTGGAGTTGGCGATTGGATTGATTGGTATTATGGCGCTTTGGCTGGGTATCATGAAAATTGCAGAAGAATCTGGACTCATTCGTCTCATTGCCAAAGGATTGCGCCCCATCACCATTCGACTTTTCCCTGATGTGCCGGAAGATCATCCTGCGATTGGATCGATTGTATTAAATATGTCTGCCAATATTCTTGGGTTGGGAAATGCTGCCACGCCACTTGGTTTAAAAGCAATGGAAGAACTCCAAGAATTAAATCCAAACAAAGAAACCGCCACCAACGCAATGTGTATGTTTTTAGCCGTGAATACGTCCAGCGTTCAACTCATTTTACCGGCAACGGTAGTGGCGCTGATGGGTGCACAATCCAGTCAGATATTTATCACCACCATTATTGCAACAAGTATGTCCACCGTTGCGGCTATTGTTTCTATCAAATTTTTAGAGAAAAGAAAAAGATTTTCTTTTGAGCAAGGAAACGAACTATGATTGATTCATTTGTAAACGGCGTAAACGAAATTTCAAAATACATTATTCCTTTTTTACTCGTAGGAATTCCGTTTTATGGTCTGGCAATTAAAAAGGTAAAAGTGTATGAATCTTTTGTAGAAGGCGCAAAGGACGGATTTACAATTGCTGTTAGAATTATTCCTTACCTTGTAGCAATTCTGGTTGCAATCGGAATGTTCCGAGCGTCCGGCGCACTGGATGTTTTACTAAATTTTCTAACGCCTGTTTTAACATTCATTGGTTTTCCACCTGAGAATCTTCCATTGGCATTAATGCGGCCTTTATCCGGAAGTGGATCATTGGGTCTTTTGACAGATTTGATTCATCAGCATGGCGCGGATTCTCTGATTGCAAAAATTGGCGCCACTATGTTTGGCTCTACTGAAACCACCTTTTATGTTTTGGCTGTTTATTTTGGATCTGTTGGTATTCGAAAAACGCGACATGCTTTGATTGCAGGACTCATTGCAGATGCGGTTGGTGTTTTAAGTGCCGTTTATGTGTGCAGATTCTTTTTTAGTTAAGGCAATTTACTTCAGTAACATCATTTTTTGCACCACACGAAATGAGCCACTAACCATTTCAACAAAATATACCCCACTGGCTTGCTTAGAACCGTTCCATTGGATCTCATGGATTCCAGGATTAAGCCACCCATCCACCAATGTTGCAACCAAACGACCGGCAATATCGTAAATGTTCAATTGTAGAGGCGAGTCATGTCTCGCCCCTACAGGAATATCAAATCGAATCGTGGTGGTTGGATTGAATGGGTTTGGAAAATTCGGATAAAGAGAGAACTGTTTTGGCTGCATGTTTGGTGTATCATTAGTTAACTGAACGTTAAATCCAAAGAAGCTCAAAATCCGCCCTGCCAAATTAATTTTTTCCTGATCATTATATATTGTTTCAAATGGAAAACCCATTAAAACCACACGTGCATTTTCCTGGCTCCCTGGGACAGGTCCGATAAACTGGGTTGCCGCAATCAATCCATTTGCATAAAGCAATGCAGATTCTGACCCTCCCATTAATGAAAAAGCATCCGGATAATTTTCAGGATACACGCCATAATTTCCATTATCATAATGAAGGGTTAGTCCATTAAAAACGGTACTTTCAGCGCCATGAACGGTATATGAATTGGCATCATCTACATTGTAATCAGTTTTTAGATAATCATGAATGAAACTGCGATCTGAGGACGAGCCCTGTTCATCCAAATCCCAAGCTACTTCCGAACCTGAAATAAAAATCTGCCCACCTTGAGATAAATAATCTTTCACTTTATTTTGTTCAACAGCATTAAATGTTTCATGCTCCGTACTTTCATCACCCAAAAGCCAAAAAACTGCAGTATAATTATTCAAATTAACTGAGTCCGAAATGATGGCATCATTATCTGCAGTGTCGAAAGAATATCCCCAGGGTTGGATCGCCAAACCCATCCGTTTAGAAAAATTGTGATACGGAAGTGCATAACTGCCATTCGTTCGGTCAAACCCGTCCACTATTAATATATTGCCCGATTCGCCAGATTGAAATGTGCCATAGATATCTGAAGAAAAACTTTCAGTTATACTATCATTTGCTGAAACGCTAGTTATTTTATAAAAAGCTGGAACCTCATTTTCATTGGAAAGAGTTAAATATGATTTATCTGAGCTCATTTCATTGAGAATATTCCACAAATCTCCGCCATTTTGAGTATAAATATGAAACCCGAAAATTGATTCCGGGTCTTGAATATTCCATTGCAATGCAATGCTATCTGTCCAAACGACTGAATGAATATCAGTTCGTGGAATTGTCGCCGGGTTGCCCTCCATGCCTACATAATATCTTGGTGTATAAGCTGTCAATTGACTCAAATTATAGGTTCGGTAGCTAACTTTCCAATCCGCTGCAGATGCCTCCACAGTTAAATAAGTCCCGTCTGTATTTCGCAAAATGACCATTCTGACATGCCCAACTTTATGGATGGCATCGCCCGGACCCAAATCGTTCCAATTGGTATAAGCGATCGTTATGCCATCGTCCATCATAGCTGTAGAATAATGCGATGACAAATTCCAACATCGTGAAACAAAACCGGAGCAATCCACTCCAACAGCATAATCGCTAACACAATAATTCACAGAACAACTTGTTGCGTTGTCTCCTGCATATTTTCCATTACTTATTCCATTATTAAATCCGTCCAATGTATAAAACCCGCCCCATTGATAAGGCGCATGATAATTGGTACCAACTTGTATCCAGCTCGGCGTTTCTACTGTTACGCCATTTGGATCGGTAATAGGACCACCGGTAATGTTCTCTGCGACAGCATCCCAGCTATAACTCACATAAGCATCCGCCATTGCCAATGCTTCCGTCGGTGTTACTTGCGGATAAATAATAGACTCTCTATCATCTTCTTGAGGCGGTTCAGGCTCCGGGAACAGATTTGGCGATTTATTATAATGAATCCCTTCCCATAAATAATCCGGGAATGAATAAATAGGGATATTTTCATATTCCTTCCCGTTTTGAATCCATCCATTGATGGTTACGCCAGATTCTCTTGTATTCATTATAAAAAGATTACCGGCACTGTCAATGTAAAATGGATTTTCAATGTGAGTAAAATCTACGTTTGGAATTTCAAAAATAGCGTGCGCCACTCCGTGAGAATTGTACAAGCCAATGGATCTTTTTACGTCTAATGGAATTTGTTTTGTGATGGTTTCTACGTAAATATAATGGAAACCTTCTGCATTTTTACCAAGATAGTTTCCCGATCCAATGACGCTAGATTGAATAATCGAAAAAGAAAAATCTTTTCCTGTAATTTGGAGGGTATGATCATTATTTCTGACAACCGTTCCTTGAGCATCTTTTTCAGGTGGTTGGAGAATTCGTGATTGTTTGAGCGGTTCGGTTTTAACAAGTTTAGTGTGTTTGAATATTTTTTGAATTTTGGCAATAGGATCTATTATTGTAACGTCTTGACCAACTACAGAAAAGGATGTTGGCCCCATTCTAAACCCAGGTATATCCTTGATTTGAATTGTTGAATCTTCAATCCCCCAAGGGACAAACAAGATTTCATCATAAGCATATTGGGCAATGATGGGGCTGGTGGCAACTGCCGTTATAAAAATAAGATTTTTCAACATAACAGAAATGTACGAACTTTATTTGACCGAAATCCATATCATAATCATTTATTATACCTATTATTCATCTGTTTTGATTGAGGATTATTTATTAAAATCACCTGTGCGGAATAATTTCTTAATTCTCAGTAAATATAAAGTAACTCTTGTTTTCCTTTTCTTATTTTGTTGTCTATTTGCAGAAGAAATTCCCAATCGACTAACTCCCGGGGATACAATTATCTTCGTTGCTCCTTCTGGGGGATTAGATAATAAACGAATTTCGCGGGCAAAGCGAAGATTGGAAAAGCGTGGATATATTGTTTTGTATGCAGATGATTTATTGCGTTCTCATGGATATTTAGGTGGGACCGATGATCGTCGTGTAGAAGAATTTATGGACGCTTGGAAGAATCCGAATGTAAAAGCAATTTTCCCCGGCACAGGAGGGTATGGGACAACTCGGATTTTAGATAAAATTGATTTTAATATGATCAAAGAAAATCCAAAAATCTTGGTCGGATTTAGTGACATTACCGGGCTGCATTTAGCGATTAACAAAATGGCAGAACTGATTACATTTCATACACCAAGTCCGATGTATGGTTTAGGGAGCATTGGAAACCTTTCACCGGTTTCAGATCATTATTTCTGGAAAGCTATTGAACAGGATAATCCAAATGGATACATAATCGATGTAAAACCATTTGATCTTGATGAATCCATTATCACACTTCACGGCGGGAAAGGAAGGGGAGAGCTTATTGGTGGGAATTTATCATTGATCAATACTTTAATGGGAACACCGTATGAAATTGAAACCGATGGAAAAATTCTATTTATCGAAGATGTGGGCGAAGCGCCGTATCGCATCGACAGGTATCTTTCTCAATTAAGATTAGCAGGAAAACTTGACAATCTTAAAGGAGTTATCTTGGGGAAATTTACTAGAAGGGCAGATGAACCACCCGATGATAAAAATAGTTTTAGTATGATGGAAGTATTAGAACAATATTTTTCACATCTTGGAGTGCCGGTTCTTGCCAACTTCCCCATCGGGCATCATAAATACAATATTTCCCTACCGATAGGTATTCTGGCCGAACTTGATGCAGATAAACAAATAATTCAAATTTTACATAATCCCACCAAATAATTCCAGGTAATTAGTAAACCATTACCAAAGTAGGATCATTTTTTTTGCTTGATACTGGTCGCTTGATCGGATGCGGTATAAATATAATCCCGAACTCATCCGTTTTCCATTTTCGTCTTTTCCATCCCATTTTATTTCATAGTTAAAGCTCGGTTCATAGGTGGAATTTGTTAGTGTTTTTATGGTGCGTCCTAAAATATCTACAATTTGAATTGTTACGTTTTCTTCTATAGATACATCAAATGGAATGGTGGTGTTGAGATTAAAAGGATTGGGATAATTTTGATGAAGTACTAAAGACCTTGGCATATCACCGAATTCAAGATATAATGAGATTTCATCTCGAAGTTCCGGGAGAAGAACCCAAATATTATCACCCGGGCATGCTGTGTGTTGATAATCGTAATAATCTCGGTGCCCTTTAAGAATATGTGGATTTTCGTAACCATACTGTTCTGAAATCCATGCATACAATTTTGTAATTGACTCACGGGTTGGGTCGCTCATTTCATCATAGCAAAAATAGGATGTTTCAGGTGGATGATAACACCCAAGCACGCACACTCCGATATTCCCGGTATTTGCACCAGACGTGTGCGCGCCGAGCACAGTTTCTGGTCTTGCCTGATAAATATTACCGCCCTTATCCACAACAAAATGATAACCGATATCTGACCAACCGCGAACATCCTGATGTAATTCTTGAATGGCTTGCATTTGGACGATTCCTTCTTCGATGTTTGTTGCTGAAAACCCTGCTGCGTGGTGAAGCGTTAGTTTATCATAATAAGGCATTGAAGAATAACCAAATTGAGGTGGCTTGGCATTCCATTCTTCTCGCGATATGATGCTCGGTTTTAGGATATGAGATATCGTAGTTTTGTGTAAAAGTTTTAAAGAATCAATTATTTCTTCCTGTTCCGGAATCAAAAACCCGGTGCTTAAAATTTGGAATTCAAAATCAGAAATTATTGTGATTTCAATGTGTTTGGATTTAGAGAATTCTATTCCTTTATACACGGCTAATAATCGATCTGAAAATGGCTCCGGATAAATAATAGCAGTTTTTTCAGATGACAAAAGATCGTTAGAATTCATAAATTTCATTTGGACGGTCAGAAATTTTGATCCCTGAAGTTTAATGAGAATTCCATTTGTACCAGGATCAATATTTTCGATTGAAATATCGAATTTTCGGTTTAGCGTTGAACCCAAACGTTGATCAAAAGTTTTGACTAATTTCACATCCACCACGTCTGCCATGTCTAAAAATTGTCCAGACATTGAGTCAGAAAAGGCAAATAGGATTAATAGGCATTTGCTTAAGCGTAAATTCATTATTCTTCCATATTAGTATAGAAAAAATATAGGCTTAAATATAGGGTAGTGAGCCCGGAGCGACTCGAACGCTCGGCCAACGGCTTAAAAGGCCGCTGCTCTACCAACTGAGCTACGGGCTCTGATTCTGGTTCCAAAATCGGGGCGAAAGTTACAGTAATTTATTCTCAGAATAGATTAAAATTTTGACTATTCTAAGCCTCCTTCAATGCAGGTTGTGTCGAATCCCCCTCTTGTATTGTAAATCGTTGTAACTTGTAATTTGTCGGTCCCTAAAGCTGATGTTAAATCAACATAAATCCGTTTGGTTACAGCTTCCTGATAAATCCCCACATTTCGAAAACTAATAAAATAATATTTTAATGATTTTAACTCGATGCATTTCCCACCAGTTGGAAAATATTCAATAATAACATCTGCCAAGTCGGGTAGTCCACTAAATGGACACACTGCACTGAATTCACTGTTTTCAGTACAGATATACTGATCTTCGCTTTCAAAATCAAATGTTTCAAGATAATCGGGACGGATTTGATCTTCGCTTTCAAAATCAAATGTACGCCCTTCGGGTTTAGTCATGGTTTATTCTCCTCGGTAAATACATCCGGTTGAACAGGTTTCTTTCACTTCAATCCCGGATAATAATGGAAGTTTTGGTTTTAAATTATTCCAAATCCAAACTGCCAAATTTTCACTAGATGGATTTTCTAAGCCGTCAATATCATTTAAACAGCTATGGTCAAGTTGATTTAAAATTGGGTCAAACACTTTCTTGATATCGGCAAAATCCATTACCCAGCCGGAATGTTTTTCAATAGGGCCATTAATGGAAATTCGAATTTTAAACGAATGTCCATGCATCCGCCGGCACTTATGATCTTCCGGCAAATTCGGTAAAAAATGCGCAGCCTCAAATCTGACTTCTTTATATACTTCCATTTTAATCCTTAAGAAATGCCTATGAATTTATGAGTTTGAAGGCTCAACCGCCAATGGGGATGATTTAGGCAAAATTCTACAGCAAGATCAATATTTTGTTCCAAGTTTGGACCGTCCATCGGTTGAATGGAAAAATATTCAAAATCTAGTTTTTCGAAATCTTTGGGATTCATATCTGCTTGAGGAAACACTATTTTTAATTCGTTTCCCCTTCTTAAAATAAATTTTGCATTGATTTTTGGGCTGACACAAATCCAGTCGATGCCAAGAGGTGGCACTAAGGTGCCGTTTGTTTCAACCGCAATGTTAAAGCCGGAATCATGAAAAGCATTCACCAATGCATCATCCATTTGCAATAATGGCTCTCCGCCGGTGCAAACGACAAACGGTTTCGTTGATTTTTTTGTGGGCCATTTATTTTGTACAGATTTGACAAGGTCCTCAGCAGATTCAAACACGCCACCACCCGGCCCGGATGTTCCGATAAAATCTGTATCACAAAAATCGCACATTGCATCCTTTCTGTCTTTCTCATGTCCATTCCACAGATTGCAGCCAGAAAATCGGCAGAATACAGCCGTTCGACCAGTATGAAAACCCTCTCCCTGAATTGTATAGTAAATTTCTTTAACCTTGTAACTCATCTTATCAGGACTGATAGGATATTGGATCGGATAATCCGGCTTCTTTAAATCCCTTTAGGCGCAAAATGCATGCATCGCATTTTCTGCAGGACGTTCCGGATTCGTCAGGATTGTAACAGGAAAAAGTGAGCCTGTAGTCCACGCCGAGTTTGATTCCATTTTGGATGATTTGTGCTTTTGTGAGATGGAGAAGGGGAGTGTGGATTTGTATGGATTCACTTCCTTCTACTCCAGATTTTGTTGCAAGGTTTGCCATTGTCTGAAATGCATCTATGTATTCAGGTCTGCAATCGGGATAGCCGCTATAATCCAGTGCATTGACGCCAATGAAAATGTTATAACATTCCAGCACTTCTGCCCAGGCGAGAGCATAAGAAAGAAAAATTGTATTGCGAGCGGGAACGTAGGTTACAGGGATGTCATTTGTTATATCATCAACCATTTCATGTTGTGGGACTTCGATATCATCTGTTAAAGCAGATCCTCCAAAGGTAGTCAAATCTATATCAATTATTTTATGTTTCTCTATAGCGTATTTGCTTGCAATACGTTTCGCAGAAGTTATTTCAAATTTATGCCTTTGACCATAATTGAATGAAAGCGCATACACAGAATATTTGTTATTCATTGCCATTGCTAAACAGGTGGCGGAGTCTAACCCACCACTTAAAAGGACGATTGTTTTTTTAAGGGTATTCATAAAACGTAGCAGAGAAATTACATCTATACTAGAAAATCATTTGAAAAGAATATAGGGAATTCAATTGTGCCCGCGGAAGGATTTGAACCCTCGGCCAAGTGATTAAGAGTCACCTGCTCTACCAACTGAGCTACACGGGCTTTTTAAGGGTTTGGAAATTAGTTTGTATTAAAAAATAAACAGAACTCAAATTTTTTGTTTTTTTTATTCTTTTGCACTTGCTCCAAATGACTCCGGCTCTTACTTTTGTTATGCCTCACTTATGCATATCATAAAGAGTTGCATAACAAAAGAGGTTGGTATTTGAAAAAAAGAAGGCTCTTGGTTGGCGTTGAGAGCCTCCAATTTGAACCAAGCCGCAGGATGCATTTCAATTTGAAACGTAGTCTGTGGCTTGATTCGTTTTTGGTTGTAAATTTATTTGTTTTTTGACATGGGGGCGACCGGTTTCGACGGGACAGGAGTTCTTTAGAACGGCATGCAGAGGTCCCAGGGTCCTCTTAAATCAACCTGGAAATACCATAAATGCCGATTACGGCTACATGGCAGCAGCTTAAGTAATTAAGCAATAAAGTTGCCCGTCCTGAGTCAGTTCCGCCTGTGGGCAGGCTCAAGGGCGTCGATTACACGGGCTGGGTATGTTGAGCGCCTGATCCGACATACTGAGAATTCTTCAGGCTTCGGTTGAAATGCGTGGGTCCCTGGATCGCATTTCAGCAACACTTAACCAGGCGACTAAGCATGTAGAAGATCTTTTGAAACTTGTTTCGGACGGGAGTTCGAATCTCCCCGCCTCCACTTCATTCAAGCGAACATGTTCGCTTTCATTCCGTTCCGGCGGGCAAGCCCGCCTCCCGTAGGCTAATTAGATGAAAATTAGTTTGGTTATATTGAGAAGTAGATTGATCCCGAAACGATATATTGGTATTACCAATAACTTAACCACCCGTTTAAAAAAGCATCGTACTCCAAATTCAAGAGTGTATCGAATGCTTGGGGATTTTGACTTAATTAATACTGAAAATCACCCGGATTATAATTCGGCGCGAAAAAGAGAACTTTTAAGTTTGGATTATTATGAATTGAATTAGGGTTTCATTATTTTCTTTGAACAATCGGAGCATATTTTATGAGAAAACTGTTTATGTTAAGTATTTTCATTTCATTCCTATTTGCAAGCGAGGGAGAAACTATCACTTTTACCAGCGCAAATCCTTTTGGGTTTAAGGATGTTATTTCTACTCTAGATCAGCAAGAGCCTCAGGAAGTCTATGGTATTCTCAAAATGCCGAAACAAATGGAGAATTCAAAAATTCCTCTAATTATCGGAGTGGCAGGCAGTTTAGGATGGTCTGATCATCATTATAAATTTCTTCAGATGTACCGCGACATGGGAATAGCAACATTCGAAGTCAAAAGTTTTGCCAGCCGAGATATTGAATCTACGGTGGGCTCACAGGTTGAGGTTACCATCGCAGCTATGATGCTTGATGTTTATCGTGCATTTGAAACATTGGCAAATGATCCACGAATTGATAAGGATCGAGTAGCCATTACCGGATGGAGCCTTGGAGGTGGTGTTACTCTTTTTTCTGGATGGCTACCAGCAAAAAATGTAATGAATTCAACTTTAACGTTTGCAGCTCATTTGGCTTTTTATCCGCCGTGTTTTATTGTGCCGGAAAATTTAGATTTTACTGATGCGCCCATGCATATTCTTATTGGAGACCTAGATAACTGGACTCCTGCCGCCGCCTGCGAAGAATTGATTCCTGAAATGTTGGCGAACGGTGCCAATATTGGCCTGACGGTATATAAAGATTCTCATCATTCGTTCGATAGTGCAAAAGAGCCGGTGGTGAATGAAGTGGGCTACAGTTTTACGGATTGTAGATTGAAAATGCAGGCAGATGGAGCTGTTGTTATGAATTTTCTAGATATTCCAATGACAAATCCTACACTCCAAAAAATTGGTCTGGCATTCTGTGCCGAACGAGGACCTACTCACGGTGGAAATCCTGAAAGTCGGGAAGCTGCATTTATTTTTGCAAAAGAATTTATGGGGGAACATCTCCTGAATAAAAAATAGCGATTACTTAACACCAGCAATCCCAATATAACCGCCTCTCTTATTTTATAATATTTTACTTACGACGACAGTAATGCCATTAATAACAAATTGTACTGCGATGACCATCAAAATTAGTCCCATGATTCGCTGAATAATTCTCATGCCGGTTACACCAAACCGTTGAGTAATTTTTTCTCCTCCCAAAAAAATGAATAGAACGGTAGCCATTACAAGTATAATTGCAAAAATTAAAGTACCAAAATTATAGGGTGTTTGTGTTTGTCCGGACAACAGCATTGCGCCGGTTATGGCACCGGGACCTGTGATGAGCGGGATTCCTACCGGTGTATAGGCAATTTCACTTGCAGTGATAGATTCTTTTTGTTCCTGCACAGTAGTTCTTGTTCTACCTACTTTAGCATCTAACATATGTAATCCGGTGCGAAAGAAAATGATGCCCCCCATAATTTGAAATGCTTCGATCGTGATTCCAAAAAAGGTGAAAATAACAGATCCGAATAACGCAAAAACAATCAAGGTAATGGAACCGGTCATTGCACCTTTTTTAGCAATGGAAATTTTATCGGTGTGATTATATCCTTCTGTCATTGATAAAAAAATGGGTGTAATTCCCAAAGGATTGACAAGAGGAAATAACGTTGACAAACAAAGTAGGAAAAATTCGAGTTCAGTATTAAATAAATTCATCGGTTACATTCGTTCCGGAGTTGATACCCCAAGAATTTGCATCCCAGCCGCTAAGATAATTTTTACGGATTCTATAAGTCCTAACCGGGCTTCAGATAGATTTTTATCATCTGTAATCACTCGACATTCTGCATAAAATTTATGAAAACATCCTGCGAGTTCCTGAAGGTAATTAACAACAATTTGGGGTTCGAGTGTTTCGTAAGCAGACTGCATGATATGTCGATATTGATCCAGTTTTCGAATTAATTCCTTTTCTCCGCCTATGGTTAGCAAGCTGAAATCAGCATCACGTTTGGTCGTGATTTCTTCAGCATTTCCTCTTTTAATGATATTACAAATCCTAGCGTGGGCGTATTGCAAATAAAAAACTGGATTTTTTTCAGATTGATCTTGCGCAAGATCCAAATCAAAATTCAGATGAGAATTCATTCCGCGCATTATAAAAAAATACCGTACAACGTCAGATCCATACGAATTGGTTAACTCCTCCAACGTTACAAAATCACCTTTCCGTGTGGACATTTTAACTATCTCGTCATTTTTTAATAGGGTAACAAATTGATGAATAAGAATTTTAATAAGAGAAATATCATACCCAAGCGCTTCAACCGCTGAAAGCACATCTGGATATGTGTCCATGTGGTCTGAACCAAAAATATCCACAAGTAAATCAAATTTGCGGTCGAGTTTGTTGCAATGATAAGCAATATCGGGAAGGCGATACGTTGGCTCACCACTGCTTTTGATTAGAACTCGATCTTGATCTTTTCCAAACGATGTTGTTTTCAACCAAGTGGCATCATCTTTTTCATACACGAGATTTTTATCCCGCAATGCTTCAACTGTTTTTTTAATTGCACCTGAATCATAAAATGATTTTTCATTTGAGAAAATATCGTGACTTATTCCAATAGATTTCAAAGATGATTTTATATCTTTAAAAATATACTTTTCAGGTACAACTCGAAATTCCGAAGAATTTTTCTCTAAATTATTTCCATGATCATCAATAATTAATTGAGCAATTTCTTTAATATAAGATCCTTGATAGCCATCTTCCGGGAAGACAAATGGTTGATCTAAAAGTTCGAAATATCGCGCTTGTACGGACTCTGATAAAATCCTCATTTGACGCCCTGCATCGTTAAAATAATATTCTCTTGTTACATCGTATCCGTGCCATTCAAGAATATTTGATATAGTATCACCGAGGACTGCTTGCCGACCGTGCCCCACTGTTAGCGGACCGGTTGGGTTTGCACTTACAAATTCTACATTAGCTCTTTTCTTTTTTTCAGAATGATTTTTTCCATAAGCAGAACCCTGCGTTATAATAGATTGAAGAACGGATTGCGAGTAAGATTCACTCTGAAAAAAATTGATAAATCCCGGTGGCGTCACCGTAACAGACGAAACCATTTCCGGATCCATAGAAAGCGCTGTCTTTATTTCTTCTGCAAATTCTATCGGTGGTTTATTAACCTGTTTTGCAAAACTCATTGCAATTGAGGTCGAATAATCGCCAAGTGCGGGATCTTTGGTTGGAAGAAGGGGAATATCGTCACTTTTCAACCCAAAGGTTTCGAGCGCGTCCTTTAGGTTATGTAATAGATATGTTCTCAGGTTCATCCAAAAATTCCTTTAGTGGCGCATCGGCCCACAGGCGCTCTAAATTGTAATAATCTCTTTCCGTGGTGGTGAAAACATGGGCTACTACATCAATATAATCCATGAGAATCCATCGAGAATGTTCATACCCTTCAACGCGCCAGGGCTTTGAAGCAGTTCCACGTTGGATTGCATTAGCAATGGCTTTTACTTGAACTTCTGAGTCGGCAGAACAGATGAGAAAAAAATCCGTAATGCTGGTTAAACCGCGCACATCAATAAGTTTGATATTAGAAGCCTTTTTACTAAGGGCTAACGTGGCGATTGTTTCAGCGAGTTCGTCTGCTTTTATAGATATTGAGTCAGAGGTAGTTGGCAAGATTAAAAGGCAGTGTCCGAATTATTCAGGAACGGTTCTAGAGATGAAAAATCTCCTCCAATGATCAGAGTGATAGATACATCGGAACTTTCATCGGGTTGTATTTTGACCCTTGGATCATCCAACCCTAACCCGAGTGTTTCAACAACTTTTTTTAAATGGGATTGTTGCTCGTTTCTAAGAATAACTAGTGTTTCTGTGTAGTCAAAATGTTCAGCATTTTCAGATCTTACAACGTCAATTTTATTCTCTCTCAAATAGTCTGAAAGTTTATTTGCTAATCCCGATTTCCCGCACCCGTTTAGCACTTCTATTTCAATATCCTGAACTGGAGGAACATAGATTTCGAGTGGTGTTTTTGGCTCTGGAAGAGCAGGGAAAGTAACATTTATTGAAACTCCATTTTGAGCTGTTCTCTGAGAAAATGAAAAAATGAATGCAATTAAGAATAATGAAAGAACAGCGATTGCAGAATTGATAACCGCACCTTGCTTAGATTTTCCCTTAATCCTTTTTGATGGTTTTTTAGAGAAAAGTTTGGATTTTTTACGACGGGATCGAGGTGTCACCAGACTGGTCTGTGGAATGGATTGAGGATGTAGTTTGGTTTGTTCTGGTATGTTGGCATTCTTTCAATACTTAGATTGAACTGTAGGTTTTCAAAGGGTTGATATCCAAGAGATGCTCGGTAAAATAAATTTTGCTGTAATGACTGATTTGGCAAAGAAGTCGGAGATCCGTTTGGCAATACAAATGCAATGTCTGTTTGTATCCAAGTTTTATCAGAAATCATGTAGGTCATCTGATTTGTATACGTATTCATATTCAACGGTTTTCCACCCATCGACATCAAAGACATTGAAAATCCGTGATGCATAGAAAATCGTGAAGGATCTAATAAACTTGAATTGTTGGTTTGTCCTGCAACTTCGCGGTTGGGCATGACCGGTTTTGCTAGATCGTGTTTGTATTGCCCTACTCCAATGCTAAAACAAACCAGCATAGTGATAAAGACCTTTGAGATTGTGTGATTAATCATGGGTAAAAGTACAACGATTTACAGATAAAAGTTCCAGTGATTTTCATTAAAAATAGATTCCAATATTTAAGATATTTATTGAATGATTCCACCGCCAAGGCAAACATCATGATTATAAAAAACTACGGATTGACCTGGAGTAACAGCGAAAATTGGTTGGTCGAAGGAAACGTTAGCAACACCATCTTTTATAGAATTAATTGTACATTTTTCATCTTGCTGGCGGTACCGAACTTTCGCATAAATGGTTATCGGAATTTTTGGGGCACTTCCTGAAATCCAATGCAATTGATCTGCTGTTAATTGTTTTGAATAAAGTGAAGGGTGATCTCGTCCTTGTACCACAATCAATTCATTGGATTCTATTATTTTTTTGGCAACATACCACGGGGAATCATCTGTTCCGAATCCACCACCAATTCCCAGCCCTTTTCTCTGCCCGATTGTGTAAAAGAGTAGTCCATCGTGAGTACCGCAACTCTTTCCGTCAATGGTTCTGATATCCCCAGGGTTTTCCGGAAAATAATTTTTTAAGAATGAAATAAAATGCTTTTGTTCACCTATAAAGCAAATGCCGGTACTATCTTTTTTATCATGGGTGTGTAAATTATGTTTTTCAGCTAAAGCTCTTACATTTTGTTTTGTCAATGATCCCAATGGAAAGGATGCCTTTGAAAGTTGTCTTTGGTTTAAGGCATAAAGGAAATAGCTTTGGTCTTTGTTTGTATCAAATCCTTTTAATAATTGATTTCCTTCATCCGATTTAGTTGAATTTGCATAATGTCCTGTCGCCATGAAATCAGCCCCCAATTCCATAGCGTATTCTAAAAAAGCTTTAAATTTAATTTCTCGATTGCAAAGTATATCCGGGTTGGGGGTGCGCCCTGCGTCGTATTCTTCTAAAAAGTAAGAAAATACATTTTCACGATATTCTTTTACGAAATTGACTGTATGGAGAGGAAGGTTTAACGCGTCTGAAACTCGAACTGCATCTTTATAATCCTGTTCAGTAGTGCAGTATTCTGCGTCCGGGTCATCCCAGTTTTTCATAAACAAGCATTCAACATCATAACCCCATTCCTTGAGTAAAAGTGCTGCCACAGAACTGTCAACCCCGCCACTAAGACCAACAATGACTCGTTCAGACATTATTCGGAACCGTCTAAAATTTCTAAGATGGTTTGAATTAGGTCATTCACCTCTTTGGCAGTATTATCTTTTCCGAAGCTAATCCGGAGAGTATTCAGATTTAGACTTTCTTTTATACCCATGGCTTCCAAAACAGGAGATGGTTTAATATCGCCTGAACCGCAAGCAGATCCTGCTGAAACTTCCATGGATTTTCGATCTAAATAAACCATCATTTTATCACTTCTCATATTTGGGAAAGAGACACTAACAATGCCGGGAATATGATGATCTGGGTCCCCATTAAAAACTACATTTTTACAGGTTTCAGTTAATCCTGTTATTAATTGATTTTCAAGGGTTTTCAAATGGATAGCAGTCTTTTTTAGTGATTGTTGTGCAAGTTTTACCGCCAGCCCAAATCCTGCAATTCCTGCAACATTTTCCGTCCCGGCTCGCAGATTTCGCTCTTGCCCACCTCCAATCAGTAAAGGATGAAGATTGGATCCTTGTTTGCAGAATAAGGCCCCAACACCTTTTGGACCATAACATTTATGAGAAGCTAAACTCATGAAATTTACTCCGAGAGTATTTACATCAATTGGAATTTTCCCCAATGCTTGTACTGCATCCGTATGCAGGGGAATGTTTCTTTTTTTGGCAATAAGAGAAATGTCTTCTACCGGCTGCATTGTACCCATTTCATTATTTCCAAGTATAATGGAAATCAACCCGGATTCATTTTGAATTGCAGAGCCAATGTCCTCCGAGCTAACCATTCCCATTGAATTTACAGGGATAGCAGAATGGGTTATTCCAAATTTGGTCAGTTTGTTCAGGACATTTAATACGGCTGGATGTTCAACTTGGGTTGTGATTACGTGTTTTTTAACAAGTTGTATTACACTCCAAAGAACCATATTGTTGGCTTCGGTTCCCCCTGCTGTAAAAATTATTTCATGAGATTTTGATCCGATAGCGTTTGCTATACCTGATCTTGCTTCTTCTATAGCTGCTCTTGCAGCGCGCCCGGACGAATGCACACTGGATGGATTCCCAATAGCATTATGAGTGATTTCCAGCATTTTATCTTGCACCTCAGGTCTGACTGGCGTCGTTGCAGAATGATCAAAATAGGGCATAGGAATGGTTATGAATTAAAACAGCTAACAGAGGATGGAGACAGTACTAGATGTCGTTCCGAATTTCTGCGTAACTAATAGTATTCTGAAGATTGGCATAAAATGGAGGTTTTCGATTTTCGAGCATATTAATTGTTACATCTTTATCATAATTGTAACGCACTACATCCCAATGAACACCATCGTTTACAGTTAAAAACCCAACCGCTCCGCGTGAATCTTTATCAAAAGGTAATCCGGTAGCACCTTGGCAAAAGACAGTTAAATTTCCATCAGTTTCTTCCCGCGGAAGGTGTGAATGACCGTGGATCAATACAAAACGATCTAGCATCGGGTTTGCTTCCTGCTCTTTTTTTCGCCATTCTTTCAATTCGTCCATAACGGGAGGTTCATCGTCACGCTCAAACCAGGCATGGGTGAATTCAATTAAAGTAGATCCAATTATTTCTTTGTGTGAAATATCAAGAGATTTAATAAAATCCAAACCCCGTTTTCCAATTTGCTCAGCTGTCCATTTTTCATTCAAAACAATTTCTTTAGTAACGGGATCGTTGGGATCCATTCCTTCTAAAGTAGGATTTTCTTGTTCCCATAATCGATCCTCAATATATCGTTCATGGTTTCCACGAAGCTTAATAATATCATCTAATTGAAGAATGGTATCAAGTGTCTCGACTGGCGCAGGGCCTAAAGAAAAATAATCACCCATAAGCATGAGCTGATCGACGCCACCGCGATTTTCGACAATGGACAATGCTGTCTCTAATGACTCAAGATTTGAGTGAATATCGGTAAGGATTGCAAACGTTTTTATACTCATAGGAATATAATTTACAGATATTAAAATGCAGTTTCCAACACTTTAACTATTGTGGATTTAATTAAGAAGTATTCTCACTTGCGGGATGGGAAAAATTCGAGTAAAATACTGGACAATAATCATGCATAATTCACTTCTAATAGCAGGATCCATTGCAATTGATTTGATTGAAACACCACAGGATAAAAGGAATGCTATTCTCGGTGGTTCGATTACCCATGCGCTTATTCCAAGCGGGAAAAGAGTTTCTGTATTTCCGGTTGGAATTATTGGTTCTGATTTCCCGGATGAGGGAATGGATATATATAATTCGTATTCCGAATCGTTGGAAAATATTCAGCAAGTTGTAGGTCAAACGTTTAGGTGGGGTGGGCGATATCATGAAAACTGGGATAAAAGAGATACGCTTTTTACAGAATTGGGTGTGTTTGAAGATTATCAGCCGGTTATTTCTAAGTCTGCATGCGATGCGGATGTTATATTTTTAGCCAATATCCACCCGGCACTTCAACTCTCGGTATTGAAGCAATGTAGCAAAGCTCAAACGGTCATTACCGATTCTATGAATCTATGGATTGATATTGCGAAAGATGAACTTTTGACTGTATTGCAACAAACGAATATTTTACTTATCAATGAAGAAGAAGCGCAACAATTAACCAGTCAAAAGAATTTGAACAAGGCAGCTTCTCACATGTTGGAATTGGGTCCGGATACAGTCATAATTAAAAAAGGAAGTAGAGGATCTGCCATTTTTACAACGGAAGATTGTACCTGTATTCCGGCAGTGTCTGGAGTGTCGGTGGTAGATCCAACGGGCGCCGGTGACACATTTGGAGGCGGGATGGCAGCGTCTCTTGTTTTAGGCGAATCATTAGTAAACGCTGTTTCGGATGGAACGGCATGGGCCTCTACATGTGTAGAAGGTTTTGGAATTGCAAATACATTGCTCGCAAAAAGAGAAGAAATAAATCAAAGAAAAAGAAACGTGCTGTCTGGTGTAAGCACTTGTTGAAAAAATAGAATCCCATTACATTCTAATGTCCTTTTAAGGTAACTATTGAGGAAACTATGTTAAAAAAATACCAATTATCATTAATAACTCTTTTGTCATCCGCTGTGATATTCTTGGGTTGTCCTCCCGCCGAGCTTACATCGGCTAGGGTATATTTAAATGAAGAGAACTTTGAAAGGGCTGAGGAATTTCTTCTGAAAACCATGGAAATCGCCCCCGAAAATGCCGAAGCTCCCGCGCTACTGGGAAATGAGATTTACGGGAAACGACAAGAATGGAATAAGATGAACGAAATGTTTGAAAAGGCGCTGTCAATCAATTCGCAGGAAACAATGCCCGATGGAATGACAATCGAACAATATGTCAAAAATAGTAGGTATTTCAATTGGACAACCTCATTTAACGTAGCCATTACAGAATATAATAAGGTTATTCATCTTATCGGCGAAGACCGAAAATCAGCAATGATTGAAGTGCTTCCATTATTTTTAGCCTCAAAAAATATTCATCCGGGAGAATCTCAAACATATCCGGTTCTTGCTACGGTATTTTTTGAAACAGGAGATACTTCTCAGGCAGTTGCGTCTTTAGAAATGGGCTATGAACTCGGTCCGGATGAAATTGGTATTAATCACACAAGCGGACAGATTTATCTCCGCTTAGGCGAAAAAGAAAAGGCTGTCACATTTTTGAGGAAAGCGTCAGAGCTTGATCCGAGTAATTCACAAATCACTCGTCAGTTAGCCACGGTGTATTATGATCTAGGGAGAACTGAAGAATCAATTAAAACGTTTGAGGATGCCATCGAGAAAGAAGAAGATAAAATCATTAAAGCAGATTTGTATTACAATCTAGGAATTTTGAATATGCAATTAGGTGAGTTCGATACCGCAGAGGATAATTTTTTCTGGGCGAATGATTTAAATCCTGATGATACGGAAGCGCTGTTGAGAATGGCTCAAACATTTGAACGTGCAGAAAAATGGCGGAAAGCAGGAAAATTTTACAGAGAACTCATTGCTGAAGATCCGGATGTAAAGGAATATTATTTGGGTATGGTGCGCGTGCTGACCCAGCAGGGAAAACCGCAGGATGCTCAGCGGTATTATGATAAAGCCCAAAGGGCCGGGAATTAGCAGATTTTCTTACCCTACCCTTTGCCGTTTTCTTAAATATTCATTCAGAGCCAAATCGAGACTCTGGTCGGTAAATAGAGGGACATAATCAATTTTACGATTTTGACATTCTTTTCTGTATTTATTTTGAACATCTTTTATCAATTCTTTATATGCTGTTCTGATTTGCCAGGGTTCGGTCGTAATCGTTTCGCCGGTTTCTAAATCCAAAAATTTTGACCGTGTATTAAATTGGAATTGTTCTTCTTGCCTATCCAATATATGAAAAACAATAACTTCTTGATTGTTATGCCGGAAATGTTTTAACCCGGAAATAACCGAATCAAAATTATCGAATAAATCAGAAATGACGATTACCAATCCCCTTTTGGATATGCGATCTGCCATTTCATGGAGAACATTCCCCAATTGAGTTTGTTTGCCTGGTTTAGCATGTTCCAGTTTCCCCAATATCGCATTCAATTGAGATTGAGTTGATTTTGGTGAAATAAGCGATTGAATTTCTTCATCAAATAGCACAAGCCCAACGCCATCTCGTTGGCGAACCATCAAGTAGGATAGAGCTGCAGCGAGGTAACCACTATAATCCAACTTGGATACGGTTCCACTGGAAAACGCCATTGATTTGCTCGTATCCATAAGAATGAATGACCGAAGATTGGTTTCTTCCTCAAATCGTTTGATATAATACCGATCAGTTTTACCATATAGTTTCCAATCAACATGACGAATGTTATCGCCGGGATTGTACGCCATATGATCTGCAAACTCAACGCTGAATCCATGGAATGGACTTTTATGCTGGCCGATAAGATACCCTTCAACGACCAACCTTGCCCGCAGGCCCATTGAATTAAGTCTGGCAACCATTTCCGGTTGGAGAAATTTCCTTTTATCAACGTTGTTCAATCTTGATTCCCGGCTGTAACAAGTTTAGTTAAAATGGAATCGACGGTCATTCCTTCGGCCTCAGCATTAAAATTGGGGATTACACGATGGCGTAAAACAGGAAGTGCAAGCGCCTCTACGTCTTTAATACTGGGAGATGGGCGGCCATCCAAAACAGCTTTTGCTTTTGCACCCAGAATTAGATATTGAGATGCTCTTGGTCCCGCCCCCCATTCAATCCATTCTTGGATAAAGGTTGGTGCTTGATCTGCGTAAGGTCGCGTTGCAGATGCAAGGTCCACCGCAAATTCCACAACATTATCTGCAACAGGAACTCTAAGAACCAAATCCTGAAATGCCAACATTTCATTTTTTGAAATAACTTTAGAGAGCGGGTTTTCATGCGAACCGGTTGTCATTTGTACAATAGAAACCTCTTCATCCCGTGAGGGATAATCAATATTGATTGTAAACATGAATCTGTCCAACTGAGCTTCCGGAAGCGGATAGGTGCCTTCTTGTTCAATTGGGTTTTGTGTAGCGAGGACAAAGAAGGGTTCATCCAGTTTGTAAGTTTGTCCAGAAGCCGTTACGCTATGTTCCTGCATACTTTCTAAAAGGGCAGCCTGTGTTTTGGGTGGCGTTCGATTAATTTCGTCAGCTAAAACCATATTACCGAAAATGGGACCTTTAAAGAATCGAAATTCACGTTTTCCTGTGTTTTGATCTTCCTCGATGATTTCAGTCCCAGTAATATCACTTGGCATAAGATCAGGAGTAAACTGAATACGGCTGAATTTGAGATCAAGCAATTCGGATAAAGACTTAATCATAAGTGTTTTGGCTAATCCCGGGACACCGACAATTAGTGTATGTCCGCGTGATAATAATGCAATCAAAATATGGTCTAACACAACTGTCTGCCCAATAATGCGTTTACTGATTTCCTGGTGAAACTGTTTCCTAATTTCAGAAAGGCGCTCTACCAGTTTTGTATCGTTATTTTCTGTCATAATTTATTTCCTCTTTAAAAAAATGAACCAAAACTTACACGGGCTTTAACCCTGAATCAATCTTAATGTCTTGCGCTATGGCTTGTTCCATCAAATATTCCAGCCACTTCAATTATAACGAATACAGCGCTTAAAAGACCATCACATCGCCTCATTGCAGACTTGAAAGAACAGGTTAGCGATAGAACGGGATTTTCCGGACAAACTGCGATTATTCTCGGATGAGTATTTAACACCTTATCAGAATCTTTAACGGATAAACAATCCATGCCGTATTCAGAATTAAATGTGTTTCCGGTATCCACAGTAGAAGGCTATACCGGCGAATCATTTACAGTATTAATTTCAACCATCATTGAAGGTATGAAAATAGAAAAGAATTGAGCCGATGAATAAACAAAACCGACCGGTAGTGGAAGCGGCTATTTAAGCAGAACTATTTTACGTGAATCTAATCTTTTTCCGTCGCTTATTTGTAAAAAGTACGTTCCTGATGCAAGATTGTTACCGTCCAATGAGAAACTATGCTGACCTGTGCCTAACCATGCATTTAATTGTTCCTTTATTAACCGGCCTTTTATATCATACAATTTGATTGATAAGACAGCGGGAAAAGGCACTTCAAATTTAATGGTGATATTCGAATTGAATGGATTTGGGTAGGCAGACTGAAGTCGCAGTTTTTTGGGTAAGATTGCTTCCGGTGTAATTTTTAGCCTTTGGTATTCAAGGGCTCCGATATCAGGCGCTTCCCCAACATAGTTATTTGGAGAAAGATTTACAATTGTATCTCCGTCCCACACAAAAAATGCTGTACCGGCATCAATCGCCGCCGAGGATGCTGATAAAGAATAATCATTGGAGTCAAGTAGACTGAATTGGGGATCGGAACTCATATTCCCATCAAGCAACGTTACATTTTGGGATATATTATCCAAATCTTGTACAATGTTGTGAGAAAAAATAACTTCATTTGTCGTCATTCCACCCCAAACAGTCATTTGGGAAGGGGCGTTCCCCCAAAATATGCAGTTTGCAAAGCGTGTACTTCCTCCGTCATGTCCGTCCACAATCACAGCGCCATACGAATTGGAATTTGCTATGAAGTTGTCCGCGAATGTACAGTTCACAAAATCTACGTTTTTCTTTGATTCCACATATACAATAGTTTGACTCCCACCTCCACCCGACAAGTTCACCTCATTCAAATTATTGGTAAATACGCAGTTTTCTATTCGCCTGCTTTGTGCAGAAGTAGCGAAGGAATGATGATTGACACGTAATGCAAGTGCGCCTGTCGAGCCGGTAATTCCGTAATAATAAGGTACACCATTCATAAAGCGACAATTTTCAATGGTAATGAAATAGTAATAAAAGGTACTGATATATCCAGAATTATTAATGAAGTCACAATCTCTTATGGTTATACTGGTTGAATCCGGGCATAATGAACCAGAGTAATATGTGGATTTAATAATATAATGCATGGAGTTTTGGGTGAATAAAAGGTCTTCTAACAATACATTTATATTTTGGTTCAATACCAAAACGCCTTCCATGTCGTATTGGTCCCGTCTTCCTGCATTCCTGATTTGGAATGAAGAAAGAGTAAAGTCTCTTTTATTTTCCAAATAAGCACTCATAGCAGGATCCAGCGACCCATCTAAATCAAATATCGTTTCTTCTTTTCCTGCGCCAACAATAGAGACGTAACTGCGAAGGTTGAGAGGCAAGAATTCCCCACTGCCGGAAAATGAGTACGTCCCCGGCGCTAAGTGAATGGTTCCGCGGTTTTCAGTATCAGCCGCAACAAGCGCGAGTGCATAATGAACATTTTTCAAAGGTTCATTTAAGGATGCGCCGGAGTTTTTATTACGTCCGGTTTCCGGATCAACATACAGGTTTGAATATTTTTGATCTATCTTTCCATGTTTGATATCTAAAACATCATTACGCCCTGTTCGGAAAAAATATCTGGACGGGTATTTCACAGTAGCAGTATCAAGATATATATCAATCGGATACCGAGGATTAAACCCGCCGTGACTTATATCGTTGTACCCTCCGGACCAATTCAAATAAACATTGCACCGGTTTACCGGATCAAAGGCAGCATTCCCTTGGTGGTAAATCGAAATTCCGCCTCCTGCCTTATCCGCATTAAAATTCTGTGTTACTGTTAGATTCGAAAGGAATGGGAAGGTGCCCTCAGCGATAGTAATTCCTCCACCGTTATTAAAACCCTCACCCATGGAATAGTTTTTGGTAATATAACAATTCTTAATGGTGGGGCTGCTGTTTCGTATAATAATTCCACTCCCGTTGGTGATAGTGAACCCGTTTAAGATGGCAGACCGAGTTTCGTAGGAATCAAATTTGACCACACTGCCACTCTTATTCCCGTCAATAATGGTGTTGTAAATAAATGAATCATCTTCATCAAAAATGTAATGAGAACAAACAAGGATATTTTTCCCATTGTAATCAAGATTTTCAATATACCTACCCGGTGACACTAAAATCGTGTCACTCGCCTGTGCCGAATCTATGGCTGTCTGTATAGAAACATAATCACTGCTTGAATCAGGATTTACCTTTATGATTGCACTTTGTAACATCCCTGAAAAAAGAGTAAAAATAATGGGTTTTACAATAGTCATCAGAAATACCACATGTTATTTAAGCAGTAAAAGTTTACCCTTTTTATGTTCACGGATTCCGTTAAGGTGATAGAAATACATTCCGGAGGAAACAGAGTCACCCCAATGGTTTTTCCCATTCCAGTCAATCGCGTAGGATCCTTTTTGGAAATTCCCTTCCGCTAATGATGCTATTTTTCTCCCCCTAATATCAAAAATCGAAAGTGAAAGCCATGTATCTTTTTCCAATCCAAATTGAATGGTTGTTTTTAGATTGAAAGGATTGGGAGCCGTTTGTACATAACTGAAAGCATTTGGTGAATGGTCATTTTTCTTTTTTTCATCAACCATTTTAAGCGTAACAAAAGCAGTGCCATTTTCCCTTCGGACATGGCTCGTAACGGGAATCTGTTTTACCATGGAAAACCCATTCTGGTTTGTGGTTGTCCGCCCTCGTAGATTTTGTGTTATGACATCGTAAGTAAGATTGGGGATATCTTCAATCTTTGCGTACAATTTTAGATTGATAGGGCACCCTTCAACCCGCTCCGATCCCACACACTTCCCATCTTTAAAAGCACCCAATTCAATAATGTTGGCCCCATTTTCAATACTTTCAATTATTACAGGCTGGTAATATTCTTTTTCTTCATACGTAAAATGAGGAGTGTAAGTGATTTCAGAAGGCTCGGTTTCAGACGTTTCATTCGGGGTATTCCAAGTAAATGTTATTTCATCTTCAATATCCAATTCAATGTCCAGTAAGTACGTGTTCCCGTATTCCATTTTCAGACTGCAGTCTTCGGGATCTTCACTTCCGCATCCCATATACGGAAGAAATTCACCGTCTTCCACCGCCATAAACCAATGCTGTCCTTTTAAGAGTGTTAGGTGGTTTTTTACTTCTTGCGGTAGCGCATCAAGAGGTGATTGTGCTGTCGGCAAAAAATAATTTATCCAGTTTTCACCGTCTTCAAGGGTGATGGGGGTTCCAGAATCAACCACTTCTCCCTGAACCGGTAATAAATAGGCGGAAGCACTATCAGACATCTTCATTTTATAACCTCGGGTACTATTGAAATTCCCCAGCCCGTTATTATCCCATGTTGAATCAATTGGATCCCATGCCATAATGCCCGATTCTGTATATCTGACTTCTTCAACAAAGGGCACTAAAGTTTCCAAGACCAGTTCGGACGATGTTGAATCGTTATCGAGAAGCCGGGGAAAGCCTATCCAATTCCACCCTTTATTGAGGGTTTTAGATTCAATACCAGTTATGGTATCAAAATTCTCAAGAAGTATTACATCTTGGATTGGATGCAAGATGACAAATGAGTGATCATCCATATCATTTTGCCAGCTGTATGGGTCACTTGAAATTGTCATGATGGACTTATAAGCACCTTTAAAATCCTGGGATTCAGGAAAAGCAACAGTGTAAACAAGAGGATGATTGGTATTGTTGTTGTCAATTCGTCGGAATCCATAGAGTTGCTCTCCATCAGAAAAGATGAAATTCTTGTCTCCAGATCCCTGGAAAAAATTTGGATTACTAAGAGCTTGATTTATCCCGCTTAATACATCGTAATCATTTATAGCTATGTGTAACATTAACCAAGAGAAATAAATTTCAGAATCTACCACACATTGCCAACCACCGGTGGACGATTCATCTTCCCAATCGCTGCCGCACGCATTACCCGAAGAGGTTATGTAACCTTCGAACGTTTGCGGAGGATGCTCGTTTAGCCAATTGGGGTCAATCCCTAGTATAAGATCCCTAACAATCTCTTTTTCAATCGTGCCGTTATGTGCAAAAGAATAGTCTCGTCCGTCTTCACCGTTCCAAATAAATGGATGAGGATTAGGTATACCTTGGGATCCTGTAGTTGCGCGCCTAACGTGACCTAAAGCTAGGTTAGCAATTTCATCATTAATAGCATATAATATAGAATCTTGAGCATTGTTATAATTCCAACTATTCCATGCTGGTTCTACACCTCTAAAAATCTGGTTTTCAAGCAATATTAAAGGGTTTTTGTTACTATAGAAGAGTAGTCCCCATCCATCGTCACTATTATACTCCCAAGACGAACCTGAGCCCCCCTGCAATTTTAATCGATTAAGTTGGGCATCAATAAAAGTCATTACATTATTATGATATGGACCGCTACTGTCATAACCATTTTTCATAATAACTCCCCATAGTTTTGAACCTTGTAGCGATTGCATTGGAGATAGGCAAATAGTAATAGTAATTATTACTTTGAAAACCATTGTTCATATCCTTTTTGCATGCCTTTTTCTTACTTTTTACCTTTCTGGATAGAAATTATACTGAAGGCGATCTAGATACAAGTAGTAATCGAAACAGTTGCAATTACTCCAAAAAATACATCATTGGGTGTTTTATACCAAAGTCTATATCCATAGAATAATTAACTAAGAGTCATGAGTAGAATGCATACGATTATAAGCTGTAAGTTCCTATATGATACTGAGAAACAAATAAGTTAAGCTAGTGCTAAAATAATTGTATTTGGAATATTGATACAATTTTTTTTCAGATGGATTAAGAGGTTACAACGGGTTGGTTGATTTTGGATACAAAAACATTTTAGAGTACATTCTAGCAAGACCAGAATTTGCAAGAGGAAGGGCACATATTAATGGGATTTAAAGCTTTTGGAGGATATGCTAAAACCCAGCTTTTCAAACATCGCGGAATCCATTAACTAATACAAAATAAGTGGGCTTTTATGAAAATAAATATTCTAAACAAAATCGAACTAATTAAAAATGAAATCATTACTACGCGCCGCGATATTCACAAACATCCTGAACTCGGATTTCAAGAAATCCGAACCGCCGGACTGGTTGCTAAAAGACTACAATCGCTGGGCATGGATGTAAAAACAGGTGTAGGAAAAACCGGCGTTGTCGGAGACTTAAAAGGGAAAGGAGAGGGTCCTACAATTGCGCTTAGAGCAGACATGGACGCCCTACCCATTCAGGAAACAGGAGAGAAAGAATATATTTCAGTTAATGATGGCGTGATGCATGCCTGCGGGCATGATGGTCACGTGGCCATGCTCTTAGGCGCCGCCAAAGTGTTGGCGGAAAAAAGGGATGAACTAAATGGAAATGTACGTTTCATTTTTCAGCCGGCGGAAGAAGGAGAAGGAGGCGCTCGTTATATGATTGAAGACGGTTGCCTAGAGGATGTGGATGAGATTTACGGAATTCATTTATGGACCTATCAAAACACGGGAGAAATTGGAATCAAGCCCGGTCCGATTTTGGCGTATGCTGATAAGTTTACCATTACGGTTAAAGGAATCGGTGGTCATGGCGCCGCACCGCACGGGTCGGTGGATGCTGTTCTTGTTGCATCTCATTTGGTAATAGCGCTGCAAACCATTGTTAGCCGAAATACCGATCCGCTAAAAAGTTCGGTAGTTTCGATTGGGAAAATAAATGGAGGTTACAATTTTAACGTGATTGCAGATGAAATTGTGTTATTGGGAACAGCAAGAGCCTACGAAGAAGATATTCAAGCCATGATTAAAAAACGGATGGGAGATATTATTGATGGAGTTGCTCAAACGTTTGGCGCAAAGATTAAGTTTGACTATCAGGAAGGTTATCCTGCCACGATTAATGATGAAGTTGCGTATGAAAAGTTATTAAGCTCAGCGAAAAAGATTGTGGGTGAAGGTGCAGATTTTCCTTATCTCTCAATGGGTGGGGAAGACTTCAGTTATTATGCGCAAAAAGTTCCGGGATGCTTCTTTTTTGTAGGTGCAGCGCCAAAGAATCAACCATTTCAGAGTGTACCACACCATTGTTCTCATTTTGATATTGATGAAGAAGCACTTTTGGTTGGCGCTTCAGTATTTGTTCAGGTTGTGGAGGATTTAATAGGGAAAAATTCTCAGTAGCCGACAACGGAATTTTCACCACGCGGATCGGCACCACCATTGAACCCGGTGGAGTCAGCAGCAATCGCATTTACATTCCCGATGCTTCCACTTCCGTAAATGGCAATCTCGTGCCCTTTTTGTTTTAGATTATTTTCAACATCTTTCGATATTGCGCGAGTTTCAATAAAAATCATATCTGGCAGCCATTGCGAGTGAATGCGTGGCACGGAAACGGCCGTTTGTATATCCATTCCAAATACAACCCTATTTAAAATCGTTTGAAACACAGTAGTAATTATTTTTCCTCCTCCTGGCGAGCCGACAACTATAACCGGTTTTTCATCCTTTAAAAGAATTGTCGGTGTCATCGAACTCAGTGGCCGTTTCATGGGTTCAATGGAATTGGATTCTTTTCCTACAAGGCCGAAATAGTTAGGCGATCCCGGTTTTGCGGAAAAGTCATCCATTTCATTGTTTAGAAAAAACCCTGCACCTTCCACCACAACACCTGAGCCGAAACCAGTATTTATGGTGGTAGTTACGGAAACGGCATTGCCGTTGGCGTCCATCACAGAATAATGGGTTGTTTCGGGGCTTTCGTACGGTAGCGGATCACCGGCGAAAACCATAGCGCTTGGTGTAGCTTTTTCCATGGTAATTGTTTTTGCGCGCTCTTCAGCATACGTTTCGGAAGCAATCATACTGAGCGGAACCTTCCAAAAATCCATATCGCCCATATGCTCAGCGCGGTCGGCATACGCGCGCCTTTCAATTTCAGTCAGCACATGAATGTAATTAGAAGAATTCCACCCAAGGGAATCTAATTCAAAATGTTTGGTCATATTTAGCATGTGGATGAGCAATGCGCCTCCGGAGCTGGGTGGACCCATTGAAACAACATCAAAACCATGAAATTTCCCTATGACCGGTTTGCGATATTTTGATTCATAATTTTCCAGATCAGCGTGAGAGATAATCCCACCACCTTCTCTCATTTCTGCTACTATTAAATTTGCTACAGCGCCGGAATAAAACCCATCACGCCCATATTTTGAAATTCGCTTCAGGGTTCTTGCAAGATCACGCTGGACGAGATAATCGCCTTCCTGCCATGGATGCCCATCTTGCCTAATAAATATTTCTGAAGCGCCGTCATCTCTTGCAAAAAAATCATTAAACCAGTTTAATAACGCTGCATATCTACGGGTGATTGGGAAACCATTTTGTGCTAGATTAATAGCGGATGTCAAAATTTGTTGTCGGGATACTTTCCCGGATCCATAATCTTCAAACACTTTTAAGAGGCCGTCTACAGATCCCGGGACACCCGATGATAAATGAGAATGAAGCGCAAGCTCACGGTTTACTCCACCGGTGTCATCAATGAACATGTCGCGGTGCGCAGCTTTTGGCGCCATTTCTCTGTAATCGAGCGTGAGCTCGGCGCCGTCTTCCAAATGCACCACCATAAATCCTCCACCGCCAATATTTCCCGCTTGCGGAAGTGTGACCGCCAGCGCGAATCCAGTTGCAACAGCAGCGTCTATAGCATTACCGCCTTTCTTAAGAATGTTCACACCAGCCTCAGAAGCCCACACGCTGGATGAAACGACCATTCCATTTTCTGCGTGAACGGGTCGTGGGTTGGCACTTTGCGCAAGTGTTGAGAATAAGAAAATTAATATGGTTCGTCGAATTGAATTCATAAGATATTTATTGATGAATCCAATCTATAATTCGATCGATACCTTCCACAACGCGATTGCATGTTGGGTTTAAATGGTCAAACGAAAATCCGTCGGAAGGTTGTTTAGCGCTTTTTTGAAGTGCTTTAGCACCATCAAATGTGACATAAGCAAGACGAGCTGTAAGTTCTAAGCGATTCCTAAAAAAAGCTGAACCGGGGAGAAGGGCAACTCCTGTATCTTCCAGTAACTTCTTACAAAGCGTAGGACTATCAGAAATCCCTCTTGTTGAAAATGAATCCTTGATGTCAGAAAAATCAGGAAAAAGATAGAATCCACCTGTAGGGGCAACTGTTTTAATGCCACCTTCATTCAGTTTTTTTGTGGAATATTGACCTATGAGTTTCAATACACGCCTTGTATGAAACTGGTAATTCTTGATAGAATCGTCTGCCTGGTATGCCCGCACCGCAGCAAATTGTATCGGAGCAGAAACGCATGAAAAAGTTTCGCTGGCTGCCGCCGCCATGGATTGCATCAGCTGTTTCATTTTTTTCGGAAAAAGAAAATGTCCAAGTCGCCATCCGCCCGCACCGCACCACTTTGAAAGACCGGAACTGATAATGGTACCTTCCGGATAGAATTCTGCAATGGATCTATGATTTCCTTCGTGATTTAAGCGCCCATAAATTTCATCAGATAAAATGAGAATTTTATGTTTTCTAGCAGTCTCTGCCAACGCAATCAAATCTTTTTCTTTATAAGATGTTCCGGACGGGTTCCCGGGATAATTGAGGATCAAAAGCTTAGGCACGGAGGAAAATTTCTTTAGTTCATCGTCAAGTTGACTAGCAGATAAAAGCCAGTCTGAATCCGATGAAGTGTGAATATAAGACACCTTTCTTTTAAGCATGGAAGCTTGTGGAGAATAGGATACCCATGAGGGTGTAGAAATAATCGTTTCCCCATCATGGATCATTTGAAGCAAAAACATCAACTCTTTTGTTCCGGGACCAATAAAAACTTGAGAACCATCACATTCAGTGCCTAGTTCTTTGGAATAGGTACCAGCTATCGTGCTCCGTAATTCCGGAAGACCTTCTACAGAAATATATTCTTTTCTATGTGCATAAACTTTAAGAGTGTCCACGACGGTTTCTGGAACAGGAAAAGGTGATTGCCCAAACCCAAATTTGATAATGTCCTGCCCATCTTGTTCCAATGCAGAACTTTGTTCATTGATAGCAAGTGTTGCAGATTTCTCAAGGTTTTGAAATTGTAATTGAATATCATCTTCCATAATAGACTATGAAATTAAGGTCTTAATTAAAAATGAAGAATAAAAAAAGGCGGTGAGTTTCCTCACCGCCTTTTTCACTTAATTGCGAAGCAATTAGAAGTTATACATTAACCTTAGGTATGTCATACCACCGTGGTAGCCGATTGGCGTACGACGAGGATAAGGCATCCCTTGAGATACACGCCCAGTAGTTTCTGATGGGTACGTGTTCAATATGTTGGCAGCACCCAAGATTACGCTCAGGTTATTGCTTACAACACAACTCATTTCAAGGTCTAGCAGCATAGCTGGATCAACTTTTTTACGGTCGCCTTGTTCATCAATAGTTTCGCCGTAATAATTAAGACGAGCCATTGCTGAAAGTTTTTGACTGAGCCTATGATCAGCGGTCAACGATAACCGGATTTTCGGCAGATTGTTCTGCATATTGAAAATCGTACTGCTGGATACCGGCCAGGCATCTTTGATACCATCGTCGTCTGTATCAATCTCTGTAGAGTCGGTTACAGTCGTCGAGTTGTAATTCATCGCCATACTGAGGTTCGTTTTACCCATGTTGTACACGGCAACAACATCGAGACCGGTGGTATTGGTACTGAGGTTGTTGGTGTAAAATGCGAGCTTCGAAAATTCCGTGCTTCCTGTAACAGCAAGAGATCTCGATTTAATGATGCGATCTGTAACATTAATGATGTATGCATCAATTGTCAGATTCAGGCTCGGAATAATATTCGTAGTCAAGCCAACACTGATATTGGTCGCTTTTTCAGGAGTAAGAGCCACTCCGCCCATGGTAACAGTCAAGGAATCAGTCGGCCTAAGAGTTCCTTCCTGAACCTGTTTCCCTGTTGGGCCATCGAATGACGTTACAATACCGGTATAGTTGGACTGTCCGGGAGTCGGTGCGCGGAACCCCGTGGAGAAGTTTCCGCGAAGTGTCGCGAGGTTTCCAAGTATAAAACGACCGGCAACTTTAAAGTTGGTTGTCGTTCCAAAATCGGAAAAATCCTCAAAGCGTCCGGCTGCCTGTACCAGTAATGCACCCATGTCCATTTCTGCATCAGCATACATTGAGTAGTTTGTGCGTGCAAAAACACCGGCTGCATCCGGGCTTGTTCCTGGCATACCGTTGGCCGCCAAACCTGGCGCTGTGTAATACGTTGAATCCCCAGCAATGGTTGGATCCTTGATCAAGGCTACATTTGCCCAGGGTCCGGGCATCCAGGATTCTTTCTGTCCTTGATACATGGTGTATTCCTCTTCACGCCATTCTCCGCCAAATGCAAGATTCAAAGCATCTGAAAGTGCATAGGAGAAGTCAGCATTCAAGTTGGTTTCTGCCTGCTGAAGATCCCCGATGTCAAAATTGTGCGGTGAGTACGGTCCCCAGGAAAGATTCAGAGTATTTTTCAGGTAGTAACGGATATAATTGGATCCATAGCTTGCGCTGAAGTCATACTCTAATCCATTTGCTAAGTCACCCTTAATTCCAACAACAGAACTTATGTCATTTCCATGCCCTTCAAGGCGAGGAGTAAACCCCAATGGATACGTGTCGGCCCAGGAAAAATTTCCTTCGGACGAATCTGCAGGATTTAAGGGAATGTCCGTCAAAGCGCCGGATTTTCCTGCCGCTCTAAGGAAGAAACTGTATTCACCAAATGTATCGGCAAAGTTACCAAATGAATATGCCTGCACATGATCATTGATTTGCAGACCTGCATTCCAAACAGACCGAAAGCCGTAGCTCTTTGGCCGTCCCCAGTTCATGGCTGTCTGCCAATTATCTGTATTGGACTTATCATCAACTCCCCAGCTCGAATCCCATCCTTTGTAACCGTCAGATGCGGAAGCGTGCTGTTGCCCGCGTGAAAGCTCCGGGTTATTGATCCATTCGGTAGTGATATTGAGGAAGCCTTTTTCTGTAAGCTTCATACCAACATTGGTCGCGATTTTAAGATCAAATTCACCGCCTCTGCCGTTCGGTGCGGGAAGCCACATTCCGGATTGAACATCTACTTCAATTCCTTCTGAACGTTCTTTCAAGATAAAGTTCATCACACCTGCAATGGCGTCAGATCCGTACTGTGCCGAGGCACCGTCACGGAGAACTTCGAGACGCTTGAGTGCGATTCCCGGAATCATTCCGACATCAACAGCGTGGGCGCCTACATTCATTGCCGCGCCAAAATGTGAAATCAAGGCTGAGCGATGTCTGCGTTTTGAGTTAACGAGAACAAGGATATTGTCCGGTGGTAAACCTCTCATTGAGGTCGGGCGCACGAATGCTGCTCCATCACCTGTCAGAGGTGTCGCATTGAAGGACGGTACCTGGTTCTTAAGAGTTTCAGTAAAGTCACCGTTGCCTTGTCTGCGCAGCGCCATATCGTCAAATCCATCAATCGGCGTTGGGGATTTCATGGCAGTACGGCTCGCAGCGCGGGAACCGGTTACCATAACTCCGCCCATCGCAATGGCTTCTCCAGCGAGCTCAAAGTTAACGGTTGTTGCTGTGCCTCCTACGTGAACGGCCTGACTTGCAGATTCATGTCCAATGTAAGACGCCGTTATGGTATAGGAACCAAACGGTACATTAGAAATGCTGTAAGAACCATTCGCGTCTGAGGCTGTTCCTAAGGATGTTCCATCCAGAACCACATTTGCACCGGCAAGGCCGTTACCATCTGTGTCTGAAATTGTACCGGAAACTGAACCCGATTGGGCCCAAAGACCAGCTACCATCCCAAGAATTGCTACTAATCGCATTGGTGTTTTCATGTTGCTTTCTCCTTGGTTGTGTTTATCACTATTATGAAATTTCCGGGTATGTGGTATGTATACCAGAAATCATACAAGTATAGATGTAGTATTGAATAACTGCAAGTAGTTTATTTTATTGGGGAATAGGGAGGTAATTAACAAACAAATGGTTGATTACCTCGTCGGAACAACCATAAATATAATTCTGGGGTAAATTAGGTGCTGTAGGTTCCGATTTTAGACATTAATGCTTCGGTTAGGCTATCCAAGCCAATACGATCTTGCTTTTGTGTATCCCGATGGCGAAGCGTTACGGTCTGATCTTCTGATGTTTGATGATCAACTGTAATACAAAATGGTGTTCCCATTTCATCCTGGCGGTAGTAGCGTTTTCCGATGGAACCGGCCTGATCATAGAGCACCTTAAAATGGCATTTTAAATCATCCACAATTTTGCGAGCAATTTCAGGAAGACCCTCTTTTTTAACGAGTGGACAAACCACTGCTTTTACTGGAGCCAGAGACGGATGCAGTTTTAATACAATGCGGTCATTTTCGGTGTCATCCCAGTATGCATCGGCGAGAACTGCAAGTAACATTCTATTTAATCCGGCGGATGTTTCTATAATATAGGGAAAGTACTTTTCATTCGCTTCCTGATCAAAAATTTTCATATTTTTCCCTGAATATTCTTGGTGCTGTCGCAAATCAAAATCGGTTCTATTGTGTATTCCTTCAATCTCTGACCATCCAAACGGGAATTCATATTCAATGTCCCACGCTTCTTTTGCGTAATGGGCAAGTTCGCCTTCTCTATGCTGATGAAACCTGAGTTTGGTGCTGTCAATTCCCAAAATATCAGTATAAAAGTTCAACCTTTCTTCTTTCCATGCTTGTAAAGAATTTTCATCGTTGCCCGGCTTAACAAAATACTGCATTTCCATTTGTTCGAATTCCCGTGTGCGAAAAATGAAATTCCTGGCAACAATCTCATTCCGGAATGCTTTACCGATTTGCGCAATTCCAAAAGGGATTTTTAATCTCATGGCACCTTGTACCAAAAGATAATTCACATAAATTCCCTGCGCTGTTTCCGGGCGGAGATATGCGACAGCAGCATCATCTTCCACAGGGCCGACATGTGTCTTGAACATCAAATTAAACTGACGCGGTTCTGTTAATTGTCCTGTTGTCCCGCAGGATGGGCATTGAATATCTTCCCAGGTCCCATCATCAGGATTACCGTCAAATAATTCATCGGCCCGATAACGCGCGTTACAATGCTTACAGTCCACAAGCGGATCGTTGAATGCGCCCACATGTCCCGAAGCTTCCCAAATTTTTGGGTGCATTAAAATTCCACTATCTAATCCAACAATATTCTCATGTAATTGAGTCATTGCTGTCATCCAACCTTGTGAAATAGCATTTTTAAGTGCTGTTCCGAGTGGGCCATAATCATAAACGGCGCCAAATCCGCCATAGATTTCCGAACTCTGGAAAATGAATCCGCGGCGTTTGCAGAGGGAAACGATATTATCTATGGAAGTTTTTTTCATAAAATTAATCTAATTCTTTGAGCTCTTTTTCAATGGTATCATTGAATGGGATGTCACTTTGTTTTGGTTGCTTGACAGTGATGGCGGGGTGGGGGCGTTTTTTCATTGTAAAGCCAATTATAAGAATCGCGGCAATCCCGAGTGTTGCGGGCATCAGCCATGCTAACAAATTAAAACCAGAAGCAGTCGGTACAGCAAGAATTCTTTCTCCATATCCAAAGGTTCTTCTGCCATCAGACATAACAATTTGCTTTTCATTAACAAAATAATTTAAAATTTCTTCCCTGGGTTTTCCTTTTAGGACCAAGGCTTCAATTTCCTTTTCCATTTCAGAATTGCCATGATCATAAACTGTCCCGCTCCAGCAACATGGTGCCATCAGGCTTTTCTCCAAATCTAGTATCAATTGTTCTGAATTGGCAAAAAGTAGGGTGCAAAACAATACGGAAATAAGAGATGTTAATTTCATGATTTTTTTCGTTTCCTTCGTCGTTTTTTAGGAGGATTTAATCTGCGATTGTCAATTAATTCCACAGCTGTGTCCAAGGTAACATCATTGGGCTCAACGCCTTTGGGAAGGGACGCATTAATTTTTCCGTCAGAAATAAACGGACCATAGCGCCCAGCTTTTACAGTCAGCTCTTCTCCTGTTTTAGGATGTTTGCCTAATGTTTTTAATGCTTCAGATCTCCCAGAAGTTGCTTGTGCGAGTAATTCTATCGCACGATCAAGGGAAATGTCTAATGGATTGTCAGGATTTTTAAGACTCCGTGTTTTTTTAACCATTCTAAGGTAAGGACCATATCGGCCGTAGTCAGCTGTAATTTCCTCTCCGGTTTCCGGATGAGAGCCAACGACTCTCGGAAGATTCAAGAGCGCCAAAGCTGTTTCCAAATCAATAGATGATGGATCAATATGTTTAGGGATACTTTTTCTTTCGGTTGTTTCACCGCGCTGAACATAAGGTCCATAGGGGCCAACTTTACTCACAATGTCGTCATTTGATTTTGGGTCTTTTCCTATGATTACCGGACCGTCGCTTTGCGCTAACAATTCCATCGCCTTTTCAATTGTAATATCTCCTAAAGCAAGGTCCAACGGGATATTTCGTCGTTCTTCGCCTTGCTGGACGTAAGGTCCGAATTTCCCGATTCGAATAATCAATTCATTTTTATCCGTTCCATTCAGCGGAATAATGCACGCTTTCGGAATATCTACAGGATCATCTAGCATGCCTTGCAGTCCGGCATCTTCGTTATTTCCAAAATAGAAATCATTCATAAACGGCAACGCTTTCATTTCACCTCGCGCAATTGAATCTAAATCGTTTTCCATTTGGGCAGTAAATTGTGTATTTACCAGATGCTCAAAATGGTTTTCTAATAGTTGGGTAACGGCAACTCCCAAAAAGGTTGGAACGAGCGCACCTTTGGTTTTTGTCACATATTCCCGAAAGAGAATCGTGTCAATTATATTTGCAAACGTGGAGGGTCTTCCAATTCCATCCGATTCCAATTCTTTAACAAGAGACGCTTCTGTAAAGCGAGCTGGCGGTTTGGTATTATGTTCTTCTGCATCCAGAGAAATACAATCGAGTGTGTCGCCTTTTTTCATATTCGGTAAAACAGATTCCCGGTCTGCCAAACCTTTCGAGGAATCGTCCCTTCCTTCCACATAAATCTTCATGTAACCGGGGAAAATAATCACTCTTCCTGTAGCTCGAAATGTTGCGGAATTATTTTCTATTGTTACCGTTGTCTGTTTCAATTTGGCCGATGCCATTTGGGATCCGATGGTACGTTTCCAAATCAAATCGTAAAGTTTTCCCTCGTCGTCACCCAGTTTGGTTTTTGCACTTTCAACCGATGCGAATGTTGATCCGGATGGGCGGATAGCTTCGTGCGCTTCCTGAGCGTTTTTTACCTTGGTCTTATAAATGTTGGGCGTTTTGGGAGCATACTTCTTCCCGAATGTATCTATGATATAATCGCGTGAAGCTTTCAAAGCTTCGTCGGATAAATGGGTTGAGTCAGTTCGCATATATGTGATAAATCCATTTTCATACAATTTCTGAGCAGTTCGCATGGTTCGGCGTGCCGGGAAATGTAATTTTCGAGCGGCTTCCTGTTGCAGTGTGCTTGTGGTAAATGGAGGCTTTGGATTAGAAGTGCGCGGTTTTTCAACAATATCTTCGACTATCCAAGGTCCCGATTGTAGTTCATCCACAAGCGCATCTGCTTTTGGCTTATCCAGGAGTAAAGCATCCTGCCGTTTTAAATCGCCGGTTGTACTATCAAAATCTTTCCCGGTAATTAAAGTCTTTTGATCGACGGAATGGAGGTTGGCAGGGAACCCACTTGACGTACCGGATTTGAGTTCCGCTTTTATTCCATAATACGAAGCAGAATTAAACATCGCTCTTAGGCGCTCACGGTTAACCAAAATTCGCAATGCAGCAGATTGAACTCTGCCAGCGGATAATGTTTTATTTACAAAATTCATATTATTCTGAAGCGTGCTCCACAGTACTCTAGAAACTTTATATCCGACTAACCTATCAATAATTCTTCGTGCTTTTCGAGCTTCCACAAGATTGGTGTCAATGTCTCTGGGCTCGGTTAATCCTTTTTCAATTGCAGTTTTTGTGATTTCCGTAAATTGAATACGCTCGATCATAGAGTCACTCAATTCTTCTGCAATGTGCATAGCAATGGCTTCGCCTTCACGATCCGGGTCAGTTGCTATTATCACTTTCTCCGCAGACTTGGCTAGTTTTTTCAGTTCTTTAAAAAACTGATTCTTTTCTTCAAGAATTTCTTCTTCCATGGAAAAATCCTGATCAACATCTACGCCTAGCGACTTTCTTGGTAGGTCTTTAACATGTCCTACACAGGATATTATTTCAAAATTATCACCAAGGAGTTTGGATAATGTTTTCACTTTTGTTGGCGATTCAACGATGAGTATAGATTTGGTGCTCATAGATTCCTTTAATTAATTTTTTGTTTCAAAATGGCGTTTTTCATGCGTCTGTATTTTAATGTATAAAAGAAAGTTTATATTTGCAAAGAGGCAAGATAACCGCCCAGATCATCAAATTTGATTGACATTTGATCCCCTGTTTCCAAATTTTTTATCTGTGCTTCTTTTGCTTGAATTTCTGAATCCCCAATAATCACTGCAAACTCGGCGCCGATTCGATTTGCTTCTCTGAACTGAGCTTTTAAGCTACGCCTTATAGGGTCAAAATCTGACTGTACACCTATTTGCCTACTGGCATGGATTAGTGGGATCACAATTTCCCGAGCCACATCTCCATGTGCAATAAAATACACTTGAATTTGGCTATCCGCTGTAGATTCATTTTTGGATTCTAAACACAATAATATCCTTTCAATCCCAGCTGCAAATCCAATCGCTGGCGTGGAAGGACCGCCGAGGGTTTCCACAAGTCCATCGTATCTTCCGCCACCACAAACCGCATCCTGTGCACCCAAGGCGGTGGAGGTAATTTCAAAAGTAGTGCGAGTATAATAATCCAAACCGCGCACCAAAGTGGAATCAAGTTCAAATGGAATTCCACATTGTGTAAGTCCTTCGCAAACATCTGAAAAATGTGCCTTATCATTATCGTCTAAAAATTCAGAAATGTTGGGAGCGTCTTGTAATAATTTTTGTTCTTCAAGGTTTTTGGAATCCAAAATTCGAAGCGGATTAACTTCGAATCTTTTTTGGCTAGCCTCTGAAAGTTCGTTGAAATGCGGCTGTAAAAACGTTTTTAATGCTTTACGGAATTTTTTTCGGCTTTTCGTTTCGCCAATAGAATTCAACTTGAGTGTGAGCCCATCAAGGCCAAGTGCAATCAAGGATTCGGTTGCGAGCGAAATAACTTCAACATCCATTTCCGGTTGGTGTGAACCGATGGCTTCCACACCATATTGGTGAAATTGCCTAAATCTTCCGGCTTGGGGGCGTTCTTGACGAAAGGCATGATCAATGTAATACAATTTTGTCATGGGTGACTTTTTCCCAAGATTATGTTGAATAAAAGATCGGATGACCGGCGCAGTAATTTCCGGTTTTAAGGTTAAACTTGTATCGCCTTTATCCGAAAAAGTGTACATTTCTTTAGACACGATATCCGACGTTTCGCCAACACCACGAGCAAACAATTCAGATTTTTCAAATACAGGTGTACGGATTTCTCCATATCCAAAAATATCCATCATCTTCCGAATGGATTCTTCAGCAACCTGCCAGCGTCTTGCTTCAGGAGGAAGAATGTCATGCGTTCCCTTGGGTGATTGAATTTTATCTGGCATTATCCTACAACCGTGTGTAAAAGTGATTCAGCTTTTTCTTTATATTTTTCAGGAACAAATAGTTTTATTAAGCCTCCCGTTGCTTCACTTGATGAGATGGAGAAAGTGGTTGTCATAACATCTGATTTTACAAAATGCGGAATATCGTTTTGTTCAAGCAATTCGGTTATCATGTCTGCGTACATTTTTCCGGAAAGTTCGCCGACTTTTATCCAAGTGTGTTCATTTTGTTTAGAAGTTGTCATTCATTCATTAATAGCTAGCATGAATTTGCACCAAATCAGGCAGAGAATAAAACCCTGAAATATAATGTTACCAGTTTGGCTGCGATCGAAACCTTCCGCCTCTTTGTTCAACTTTTAAATCTTTTAAGGTCGGCGATTTTACGTGTAATAAAAGGTGAAAACCTGAACCATAACCAGATGGAGTCCATGTGATTGACATTGTCCAGCAATGGAGATCACGGTTGATAGAAAAATTGTGGCTGACTAACTCGCGGTTAATTAAATCAAACCGAGCGCTATAACCGACATTCCAGTTTTTAGTTAACTTAAAATTTGAATTTGTTGAAAGCCAAAATGTTTCTTGGGTTAATTCCGGATTAGATCGGTTTTGGGAATAACGAATGCTCAAAGTTGTGCTCCATAGATTTCCAGATCCTGATGGCCTTTCGGAAGATGGTATTCCGGTATCCAATCTGCCATCGGTGGTGATGCTATCAGCCCCCGACGCTTCACTTGATTGAATGGCAATTCTTTTCCCGGAAAATTTGAACCCGGTTGATAAACTCATATTCATCAGTCGAGGATAAGGAATACCGGTTTCTGTTACACGATACCGATCGATCCGAGCACCGGTTTGTGGATTAAAATCGTAGAAATCGTGCTTCATGGAAAGATCAAGATTGAGTATGCCTGCAATGTTGGATCGCACCGAAGATTGTAATTGAGAAAGCTTAAATGTTTCCGCCACAAAATTATATCCGGAAGACATTCCCCATGTGAATAAGTTCACTTTTTTGGTTTGATCGCCATCTTTCATTTTTGCCTGAAAAGAATGATTTAATGAAAAATTCATAGATTGACGTTCACCGGAGGATGTTCCACCTGCCATTGTGCCGGAGAATCGGTCAAAAGTTTGACTGAGAGAATCCTGAGTAATTGTTTTGAAATAGCCGAGATCTTGACCAAAGACCGGTTTAGAAAAATCGGGCGTATAGGAATAACCAATAGAGGTTGACATTACATGGCGGATAGATTTCAGAGAACCAATGCCAATCGGAAACAATCCGTAAAATTGGGTAGATGCACTGAGCCCCATTGAGCCGGTTGTGCGCTGTGCAAATCCGACAATTTCATCTTTAATAAAAACGCCGCTGGTATCAAAATGTCCGCTGTAAGATTTATTTACCCAGACAGATCGTAAACTCATATTTGGATTTAATGTGATGTATTGAAACACTTTTTGGGGCGCACTTAGTCCCATACTGTGATTGGTAACATAATCGTTGAAAGATTGCACAATGCCGGCACTGTCAGAATCTGTTATCCAGCGGTAAATCGAGGTAGAATCATCAAGTGAATAAGATTCGCTTTCATAATAAGTGCGGTGCTTGTTGGTAAAATTTGAAGAATAATTATACGCGATATTATGATACCATTTTCGCGATCCGCCAATGTGTTTAATGAGTTTTCTCTGACCATGTCGAAAGGCAATTTTTGGAAAAGTGCTGGATGTAATGTCCATTTGGGTTCCACTTCGGATTGGACTGGAATAGAAAGCAGAAGTTGGATCAATTTTTTGTTCCACCATAAGATCGGTATTGGATGATAAGTTGATACTGATTGAGTTATTAGACTTCCTCCAGTTTTTGGTGTATGTCGCATTGGATCGTGCCTGTTGGTTCAGCCGTGTTACAGGATTTATTCCGGTAAGTCGGTTGTATTGCCCATTGCTGTAGTAGCTGGCATTCACTCTAAATGTTTGGTCATTTCTTAGGACTTGATTATGATTCCAGTTTACCACATAATCACTTTGCCGGTTATTCAAAAGTTGCGTGATATCGCGCTCACTTTGTCCCAATCCGGATGGGAAATTTTGTCTGTTTTCAAGGTTCAGATTTCCGCTGAAGGCATATCGCTTTTCATACGCATTATTAAGCCGTATCGTGATTCCCTGTCGATCTGCAAAGCTCATGGTAAATTTTGAACCCCAATAATCGCTTGGAGCCCAATAATAACCGAGTCCGTCAAGGTATTGTCCACGTGTGCTACTTTCGCCATATCCCGGCATAATCCAACCAGAGTGTCTTCTACCGCGCTGATGCGGAAATACACCTAACGGAAGCCCCATTATCGGAATGCCGGAAATATACAGGACGATGGGCCGGGCAACTACTTTGTCTTCTGAAATCATTTTCATCCGAGAGCTTTCGAAATGGAAATGAGGTACAGGAAGATCGCATGTAGAGTATATACTTTCATCAATATAAAAATCGTCATTTTCACGGTTTCGGATTTCATCCCCTTGGAAATAGCCATCATCTATTTTTGTTCTGCCTTCAATCACTTTTCCTCTTTGAGATTCAAGATTATACAGAAGCGTGTCGCCTTCCATAGGACTCCGACCATCCTCGGTAAGTGTTGGTTTCATTGGAATATAGGTAGTATCGTGATATCCCTGCGGTAGTGCACGAAGAACATTGGTTGACCACAATACATTTATAAATCCTGCACTAAGGTGAACATTGGTATAATCAATGTTTGCGTTTCCATGCAGATCGGTTTCTTCTTCGGGAATTTTATAGTTGATAACATTCGATGTGTATTCCAAAGGTGCTTCGATATTGGTTGAAACGGTATCAGGAGTATAGGTTCCTCTGGCGCCGCCCGAAACTAAAATCTGATTCAAATTCCCTTCTTGGAATTTCATCCAAACGGTATCGCCGGATGCGAGATTTTTTCCCTGATAAACGGAATCATCAAAATTATGATATAAGGTTGTGGCCATTCCCTCCAACCGCATTGAATCCATTGAACCATTAACAAAATATGCTTTCATAACTCGACTCGTCATATCATCTAAATAATCGCCTTGTTCTTTCTGGATAACAACAGAATCTTTCTCCTGAGTTTTAATTTCACGATAACCTGAATTGTGGTAAATAGCATGCGCTTGTTCGGGAATATAAACGAATTCTAATTCTCCGTTGTTGTATTGTAGGGAAATTTCTTTACCGGAAATTGTTTGCCCTTCTTGGATAATTTTTGGATTAAGGATTAGTTGTGTTTTTTCTGACTCTCTGTTGTATATAGCACGTCCACAGTTTGCGGTGCGAAGGCTATCTTGAATGATTACTTTTTTATGAGCAGAGTACGAAACGCCATCAGTTACCTGAGATTGAACGTAAGAAAGTTCCTCAGCCATAATGGTTTGTCCTTCCTGGATCAATTTCACATTTCCCAAAGCCAATCCGCTGTCTTGTTTTGAATAATACACAAGCGTGTCAGATTTTAAATCATATGTTTCGGTCCATGCGCGTGTGTTACCATAACCGGTTAGGATATCTTTTGGTGAATTGATATGCAGTGAATCGCAAGTCAATGTTTGATTGTTTCGAACTACTTTTACAGATCCGACGAGCATTCCAAGCCCCACCTTTTGGTGGTAGCGCGCGTGATCGCAACGAAGCGTCATATCTTCTTTTTGGAAGATTACATTTCCCGTCAGGATTTGAACTGCTTCACCATTAAGGGTGATATTTTCCAGCACATCGGCGCGTTTCAGTCGCAGACGGTTATCGGCTGAAAAAAGAAATCCCAAGAGGAAGCACAGTGAAAGGATGCGCAAATTCATAAGCGTAGCTCGTTAATGCACATTTTGTTACAGGGTTCCGGAATATTAAGTTTGGTCGTATTTGGATTATTGATGGACGAATTTACGAGTAAAAATTTTCAGTCTTCTGATGTAAACTCACCGATTTCAAAGGAGAAATGAATGCGAGATTTTAAACAGATATCCTTTTTAATCCTTCTTTTAGGATTAATAGGATGTGGCAACCAAAAGGTGGTAACAATGGACAATGGACTTATCATTGAGAACATAATTGAAGGTGAGGGAACTGAAGCTAAAGATCAAAGTATTGTGATGGTACATTATACTGGATGGTTGGAAGACGGGACCAAATTTGATTCATCCCTAAATCCCGGTCGAGACCCGTTTAGGTTTACGGTAGGTGCCCGACAAGTTATTTTAGGCTGGGATCAAGGTTTGCTCGGAATGAAAATAGGCGGAAAAAGAAAGTTAACCATTCCACCGGAATTGGCCTATGGAGATCGCGGTGCTGGAGGAGTGATTCCACCGGGATCAACATTGATTTTTGAAATAGAATTGTTGGGAGTGGAGTAATCCGGCTGATGAATCATTTGCGCTGGAACATCTTATAAGATTAGAAATTGGAAATAAAAGAGTAGGAGAATCGACGATTATTAATGTATTGACTCTTTTATCAATAAAAATTCCCAATCCTTAATTTGAATTGTAGCATGTTCGGGGACTTTAATGGTCAATATTTCTGATGTTGGGAAAAGCCGAATTTCTTCCCCGTTCACTAATATATCTACCGGCATATCAAAATCGGATCGAACATTTTTCCAACGGTAATGGAACGTATTTTCGGATTGTTTATATTCTAGCGTTGGCGGTCGGCGGTCAAAAAGATACTGACGGAAAAATGGTTCGTAATCTTTACCGGATTTTTCAGTAACAAATTGAATAATGTCTTCGGTGCAGACAATAGATTTTGCATTCTCAACTGCGAATGATTTTAAGATATCAAAAAAGAGAGATTCATTATCCATCACATTTCTGAGGGTGTGAAGTATCCAAGCCCCTTTGTAATACGCATCTTCAAATCCCCAGTAATACTCTCCCCGCGGACCGACCATAGCTTTTCGGTTTCGAATGTATTTCCGTTTTGTCAACAAATAATCGACACTGAGGTCGTAATCCCAGCGGTCTTCCACATACAAGGCTTCGCAGTAGGTTGTAAACCCTTCCTGAATCCACACATCGGCTCCATCGCAGGCAGTGATGCTGTTTCCCCACCATTCGTGAAAAGATTCATGCAGAGTGATGTAATCCAAGCTCCCATATATACTTCGGTTAGATTTATCGAATATTTTAAATGAACTTCCGTACGCAATCGCAGATTGATGTTCCATGCCAAGATACGGCGCTTCAACTAATTTGTAGCCGTCATTCCAAAAGGGATATGTTCCAAAACGCTTTTCCATAAATTGGATAACGTCCCGTGCTTCCTTTAAATGCTCCGTTGCAATAGCTTCGTTGTAATCCAATACCCAATAACTGAGCGGATGCACGATTCCCAATGAGTTGACGCTGTCTTGAATTTCTATATAATGCCCGATGTTAAATGTAACATTGTAATTATTGATCGGATTGGAAACAAACCATTGCCAAGTTTTAGTATTACCGTTTTCCAATACATTTCGGAGCGTTCCATTCATCACACAAACCAAGGATGAATCCACAGTAATATTCATCGCCATACTATCCGGTTCTTCGGTTGGATGATCTTTGTTGGGCCACCAAAGGCTTGCGCCATCACCTTCACATGAAACCCCTAAAAACGGTCGACCTGCTTTATCAGTTTCGATGACGACTCCGCCGTCCCAGGGTGGTCGTTTGGCAATCTGCGGACTTCCACTGTATTTTACTCGAAATGTGAAATGTTGATCTTTGGATATCGGGGGGAATTCAACAAAAACAGCATCTTCTTTCCGCGTCCAATTGAGTGCGGTATCTTCGAAAATAATTTGGTCAAGCATCATTGCTTTTGCTAAGTCGATCTGCAGTTTTTCGAAATTGTCAACTGCCTCCGCATGAATATCAACATATCCGTTTATTTGTAGATTTTCATCCAGGCGTTCTATGGTGATATTCATATCATAAAAATGGACGTCATAGCAAGTTCTGAGCGGAGTCAGTTCGCCGATAAGACGATTTCGATCTGACACCGTTGGATAGGTACTTTCTTTTTCCGGGATGACCATTCCGGACCCAAAATGTCCACGCAGATTTGAGACTTGAGAACATCCCGTCAGAATTAAGGATAAAAGAACGATGGTTGTTGTAAGAAATTTCATTTATAGCCTAGTTTTAATGTGGATTTGTTAATTTAATTTTTGATTTTTTTATCTTTTAAGTGTAAGTCGTTTTTAATTTTGTGTGTCTCATAATTTATGTAGAGAAAAGAGCCACCTCGCGGATTTGAACCGCGGACCTACTCATTACGAATGAGTTGCTCTACCAACTGAGCTAAGGTGGCAAATACTAGCGAGTGAAATTATGGTTTTCAATGATAGAAAACCAAGCCTGCCTTACTCAACTTTTTGGTAATATTTAGCTGTTCGCCATGCGCCGTAAATTTCTCCACCATAAAAAATAGCGGTCACAATTGCATAGATAGAAAAAGCGGCAGAATCGGTATTGTCCCGCATTCGATACGCCGATGAGGCCGGCATGGCAAACATCATGAAGCCGAAAATCCCGTCCCAAGAACGCTCCGCGTAGATTCGCCCGGCACCCGGAATCATCGCTGACATCATTGCGGCCACAAACGGGGATTTCTCGGAATTTCGTTCCATCGGTTTTACCGGGTCAAGTATCCGAAAATCTTCTGCTAAAAATTCGTTCCCTAATTTTGCGTGGTACTCAAGCGCCATCGGATTGCATCGCGCAATCCGGTCAGCCGCCATCACGGGACCAAGCATTATACCGTGTTTTGCAATGGCGTGTGCGCCATAATTACTGCAGCTTGGAGAAAATTGGCAATCCAGCCCATTGGATTTGTATGATAATCGTTGCCATCCTGCAATCGGAAAAATAAGTGATTTCCGAATCAGCGATACCGATCGACTAGATAATAGTGAATCTGCCGGGTAAAAAACATTTGTCTGCGCCTTGAGAAACATCAAAGGCAGCAAAACAAAATGGGCAATAATTATAAATCTTGGCAGCATAAGTGTGAAGTTAAATTTAACTTGAATTCTATTCAGAGTAACGTCAATTTATCTACCGTAATGAACGCTATCTTTCGATCGATCTTCTTATTAATTGTGCTGTTGACATCTCGGCTGAATGCTGAGAAAAAATCTTTGTTTATCCTGCATACGAACAATACCAATGGTGCGCTCGAAAATTGCTATTGTCCGGACCACCCATACGGTTCGGTGGAAAAACGGGTTCTGTTTGTAAAAGATTTTATTCGAAAAAACCCCAATACACTTTTGTTTGATGCCGGTGATTTCTTCCCGGTGAGTCATCGCACCTATCTTGATAGTCTTGTTTGTGTTGCCTACAGTGAATTGCCTTACGATGGTATTTTATTAGGCGATCAGGAATTCGCCCGGGATCCGAATGAATTGAACTTGATTCTTCCCATAATGAACGCATCCTTGATTGGCACCAATATATCAGCACCGGATATTAATGGGATGGTCGCTTTCAAACGCATTGAAAAAGGTGGGTTTAGCATTCTGGTGCTGGGAATAATTGATCCGGCTGTATTTAAATACTATCCAGAACCGGTGCGAGCCAGAATGGTTGTAACCGATCCGATTGAAGCTCTTACATCTGCAATTAAAACGCATAAAAATGATACTAATTTGGTTGTGGTTTTAAGCCATCAAGGATATGCAAAAGATTTGGAACTTGTTGAAAGGGTTAATGACATTGATGTTGTTATTGGATCTCACAGCCAATCGGTTATCGCAAACCCGTTCTCATCATCCGCTCCGATTGTAGCGCAGGCAGGGAAAGAGGGTTATCATGTGGGCGTTATTGTTTTGAATATGGATGACAAAGGCACATTATCTCATTCCGGATATGCGCAAACTATGACCCAAAAAATGCCTGATTCCGATCGTATTATGGATTTGATTCTTGAGTACGAAGAAAAAACAGGTCACATTAATCGCAATAAATTAAAACAAAATAGGAAGTCAGAATAATGGAAGATCTTGTAAAGATATTTGCTGATAATCCCGTTTACCTTGGCATTGCCGTTGTTCTAGCGGGTGTCATTTTATTTGGTATTATTAAAAAGCTAATCAAATTAGCGTTGGTTGTCGCTGCCGTCCTTGTGATATATGTAGCCTATTTGGTTTGGACCGGTGAAGAAGTAAATGTGGATCGAATAAAGGAAGGTGTTCAATCAGCCGGAGATGCCATTTCAGAAAAAGTGGACGAAATAACAAAATCAGCAAAAGAAAAAGCAGTAGAAAAATCCCAAGAAGCGGTGGGCGATATTCTAGATAAGTAAATTTATTGAATAGCCGATCGCAGGCGGCTGGTCAGCAGTTTGACGATGCCTTGCATGATATCCATATTTCCACTCATAATTTCGTAAAACGCATCTCCTGAAATTTTCAAGAGAATCACATTTTCTTCCACGGTTGCGTCGGCGGAACGCGGATCTTGATCCAGTAGCGCCATTTCCCCCAAACATTCACCTTTGTCCAATGTGGCGATAGGTTGGTCTTCCAAATGAATTTTAACACTTCCGTTCATGATGATGTACATGGAATCACCAAATTCACCTGCTTTGAAAATGGATTCACCTGAATCAAAATGAACCTCTTCTGCAATTTGTGCAATTCGGGACAAATCTTCACTCGGGATGGACTGAAACAAACTTACGCTTTTCAGCAGGATGGTTTTTTCGATGGTGGAATACATAGGTAGTTCCTCCTTTTTCAATACTAATGATTCCGGAATTTTTCCGGAGTAATCTTTTCCGTTTTTAATTGAATGCAAACTGATGACTTCTTTAATAAGATTTGACGGGTTTACTTTTTCCCAATCGATTTCTGATAATATTTTATCATCCCCAGAATTGAAAATTAGATTCAAATAAAGCGCGGCAGTCCAATCATTCCCCGAATGAATTCCTTTTATAATAAAATAATTTTTATCTTTGGGTAAATCGGGAAAGAAATTTCTGCCGATTAAAACGCGGTCCGAAATATCCATTGGTTCGATCAGTGGATTGATTATTTCTCGTTCTTCCACGGTAAAAATCTGTTCCAAAAGTTCAAGCACAAATCCGAGTCGTCCCGAGTCGTTGGATTGTAATGTATGAATATAGGTTTCAACTCGGGTTTCAGGTTGATCCAGAACGCCCAATTTTAAAAGTACCGGGCGCAAAAGAGCCAGCTTATGATTCAAATGGTCCTCCATTAAACTAGACTTGGAATCATCGTGGAAAAAATCAAGTGCAATTGAATGTTGATATGCCAATTCTGCAATAAATCGAGTTTCATCTTCAAGGTCCTCTAACAAAGCATTTGGCAAGGGAGTGTTCCTGGCAATCGATAGCAAGGTATCCACACTTTCTCGATAAATCTGTGGATTGGATCGATCCATCATTTCAGAAGTAACCATTGCACTTCCTGCTCCCGGATAATGCTTAAGAGTATTTAAAATGGCACAAGAAAGATCTTCCGGAATCCCGCTTCTAGATTTTTCTGCCAGTGCCGAAATGGCTTCCGTTTCATCAAAATGTTTTAAAGCAGATCTAGCTTTCAATACTGTTTTAGAATCTGCCAAATTTTCAACAATAAAGGGTAATAGCGATTTTTCGCCACCGGATTGAATGAGGTCCAAAGCAGCCGCTCGCACATCCACTGAGTCATGAGAAAGCAGTTGAGAGATTTGATCAGCAGAAATTAAATCTGGTGCTTCAATTAGACTTTGCAGAGCTACGGTAGTTGTGTATGGATCAGGCCCATGGATTTGGTTTTGTAAAATAGAAATCGCCTTCGTTGTATTTCCTGAATCAAGCGTTAAGAGTGCCGCTGCAGCCGCAGCACTTTCATCCGGATTTTCACTGCTTAATCTTGATTCTAAATCCGAAGTTAACTCTTCTAGTTTGCGGTGTCCGGCTACAACAGCCGCTTTATTTCCAAGCAATCCGCCTTGCTTAAAAGCACTTATGATTTCTTCATTCGGAATGACATCTTCATCATCAATAGTAAGGAAAAGGATGGCGCTTTGAACTTCGAATGATCCTGTTTTAAACATTTCCCGAATAGTTCTTTTCCATGGAGAAAGTGGAATGTCTTTGACCAAATCCAGAACAAATAATTGCTGATTGGTGTCCTCTACATCCAGCGCTTTTTGGATGGTATCAACCAAGGCGGAATCGGTAACATCTAGCGTTAGTTCATCAAAATTGAGCTGACGTTTTTCAACAGCATTTTGCAGTTCAGCAACATATTGTTTTTTCAGTCTGAAGGAAGTCCATATCCATAAAGAAAGGGCGCCGATTGAAATAATGCTCAGGAATTGCAATGGGATGTATTTTGTTAAAATAAAGGTAATGAGTCCACCCACGCCAATCATGATAGCGGTAATACTGCCTGTCACCATCGGTCTTCCGATTTTTTTTCGATGCGGTGGAACCGGAAGCCAAAGGATTTCCCACACCGATTGATTTACTGTAAATTTGATTGTTTGGTCTGCGAATTTAGCGAATGTTCCGGCCCACAATACGGGCGCAAGAAGAATGGCGGACGCTCCTAACATCAATGCAATGGGAAGAATGAGCAGTCCGATTAACATACCGAACCGAGTCAGAATTTTCCCGGTAAAGCCAAATTGTATAATGAGCATTAGAAACCCTGCTGCTGCAAAAAATGACCCAAAAAAACTAGCCAGCGATGCTTCGTCAGTTAAAGTTGTACTTGCTATCATTTTGAATTGGTAATCCACCAATAGAGAAACAATTGATGATAAACCAATGACGATAGCAATTGACTTTAAATACGGGTTAAAAACTTTTTTCTGTTTCGGTTGTGATTGTTGATCCATTTGATTTTGACTAATTTTTTGTCTAAATCTCATTGCAATAGGCACAAGCAATAACACCAATCCAAGTAGCCCGGCAACGACAAACAGAAGTTCATCGGTTCCAAATTTTCCAATAAATGGTTTTAAACTCATTCCGGCCACCATAGGCGCCAGAGAACCGCCTCCACCAATAACGCCAAATAATCGTTTAGCTTCTCTTGGTCCAAAAAATTGTCCGGCAATCGTCCAGAATTGAATCATAGGAATGGTGCAGACTATATCCATCCATACAAATAGGACGGGGATCAGAATCGGCTTTCCCCTAAAGGTGATGTGTAAATTGAATTGCAGGAAAACTAAACTTAGGATAAACAACACCAAGCATGATAAAACAATTGTTGACAAGTTAATTTTTTTATTGATCTTATTATAAATTGTAATGATTATAGTCATCACAATTGCTGTTATAACAAACATGATAGGAAGAAGCTCGCGCTCATACCGGCTCAGGAAATACGTATCGCGGGTTGTTTTTCCGATGATGACAACGCTGACTAAAAGGAAAAAATATGTAAATAAAGTCAGAACTTTTTTGCCTTCCCCGGGGCGAATATTCAATGCGTTCAAAAATATTTTCATAGTAGGAAAAGAATCAATATTTGATGTTGAGTCATCAGTCTAAACCGTATAGTCAAATCCGGGATCACTGATAAAATCAAACAATGCAATCCCGAAAACAAAAACCATGATCAAAATCAGGATGAAAAATAGTAAACCGATCAAGTACATAATTCCTGTTAATGTCATAAAACTCCGGATCTGATCTAAAGCTCTGGAAAAGCTGACATTGTCTTGCGCCGATAATGCATAACGAAGGTGTCTGCTGGCATTAATAAGCTTTTTGCCAAGAAGAATCATAATGATACCTATTAGAAAGGTAGGAATGCTAAAAAAAATGATGGACAAGGCATAGCAAACACCAAAAAAGATATTCATGATGCCAACGAATTTGCTCCATGAGGCGAGTTTGGTGATTGTTTCATATCCCAAAGCATCCAGCGGTTGGGTTAAAGCCGGCCCGGGATTTTGAATGGGCTGAGAGGGTTCTAAGGCAGACATTGTATCAAAAAATATACTTCAGCAACCATGATAAAAGAAGTGTAAAGCCGTCATGTCTAATTCTTATATTTACCATTGAAAAATGAATAAAAGGAAACTCTATGTTTGAACCCGGATTACTAAAAGGTAAAACTGTTATTATAACCGGCGGGGGAACGGGCCTTGGAAAATCCATGGCTCACCGCTTTGGATCCTTAGGCGCCAATCTTCTTATTGCGAGCAGAAAAGAAGATGTATTAAAGGCTGCTTCAGATGAATTAAAGGAAACAGGTGCGGATGTTGCTTGGGCTGTATGTGACGTTCGAAAACCGGACGAAGTTTCTGCCATGGTGCAAGTGGCAAAAGAAAAATTTGGGGCCATTGATGTTTTGCTTAACAATGCGGCAGGAAATTTTATCTGCCCTACTGAAAATCTGACAGAAGGCGGTTTTAAAGTCATTGTGGATATTGTACTGAATGGCACATTTAATTGTTCACTCGCCGTCGGAAAAGAAATGATCAAACAAGAATCCGGCACGATATTGAATATTGTTACAACGTATGCGTGGACCGGTTCGGGATATGTGATTCCTTCTGCCTCAGCGAAAGCAGGAGTGTTAGCGATGACGCGATCTCTTGCAGTAGAATGGGGGAAGTATGGAATTCGAACCAATGCGATTGCACCAGGACCTTTTCCTACTGAAGGCGCTTGGTCAAGGCTTGCGCCTCCGGGATTTGGAATAGAAAAAGCGATGAAAAAAAGAATTCCATTAAAGAGATTTGGCGAACATGAGGAATTAGCAAATCTTGCATCGTATTTGATAAGTGATCAGGCAGGATATATAAATGGAGAGGTAGTAACCATTGATGGGGGAGAATGGCTGAAGGGCGCCGGTCAATTCAATGATTTAGACAAAGTTCCAAATATAGCCTGGAAAGCCATATCAGCAATGAGAAAGGGAAAAAAATAATTTTCTTTTTCTAGCCGGCACTAAAAAGACCAATCAATAAAGAACCAATTAATCTGTAAATAATTATCGTATAAAAAATTGCAATCCCCAAGAGGGAGAAGGGTGTAATCCGAAATTTTTTGGCATATTTATGATTTCCTTGATTATTGCTATACCATGTTTTCATAGAAGTCAGTGTAACCCAAGAAAGAAAACAGGATAAAGCAAAAAATAAGAATATGACAACATGATCCAGCCAGGTTAGTGAGTTAAGCCATTTCCCCAAATTCATGATGAATCACCAAGCCAAGCCGCACCAATAACCCCTGCAGAATCTCCCAAAGTGTGCTTTACAATCGGTGTATCGGCATTCGGACTGAACACATAATTGTGAACAGAATTCGCACCATCTGAGTATAAAAATTCACATTTTGATACACCGCCGCCAAGCACAATGACATCCGGATCCAAAATGTTTATTACATTGGAAAGTGCAATTCCAAAGTTTTGAGTGAATTCATTTTTCCAATTTGATGGTGGATTTAGCGCAATATCGGTAACGATTTTTTGGTCACCGGTAATTTCCTTATATCGAGATTCTAACGCCGGCCCGCTGATGTAGGCCTCCACACATCCTTTTTGCCCGCAATAACAATTTTTTCCATTTGGGTAAAGAGTATGGTGTCCCCATTCGCCTGCGATGTGCGAACGTCCGTGATGGATTTTTCCATCAATAACAATCCCACCACCCACACCTGTTCCGAGGATGACACCGAATACGATTGAATGTTTTTTACCAGCTCCCATTTTTGCTTCTGCAAGGGCAAAACAGTTTGCATCATTTTCCATGATTATTGGCTGACCAATTTTTGATTCAATGTTTTGTTTTAATGGTTTGTCAATCAGGCAAACGGTATTGCTATTTTTTAATTTTTCAGTTTTTGGATCAATTGATCCAGGCGTACAAATTCCAATGGTTGTTTCATTGACACCTTTCAGTTCATAAACCAAACTGCAGATGCGATCTACAATGGCATCATAACCATCGTCCCTTTGTGTAGGAATTCGTTTTCGATTTATTTCCCTACCTTTCTCATCAAGTAGGATTCCCTCGATTTTAGTTCCGCCTAAATCAATTCCAAGTTTTAGCATGAATCACCTCGTTTAGCACACATTTAAATTCGGACAGAATCATAGCCGTGACACCCCAAACTCGAACGGATTTGAATTGGAAAAAAGGAATTTCAGCTGAGATATTATTTATGGTTCGGTTTTCTTTTTTTTCACAAGAATCATTCAAAAGTTCTTCCAAAGATACAGAATGGAGTGAATCCACTTCATTTTTCTGAATCAGAGTTTCGGGCTCGTAATCTGAAAATGCAATAAAAGGATGGATCATAAATCCGGTGACGGGAGTAAAAAGAGGCGTTAGACTTCCTAAGATTTCAAACGAGATTGGAGAAACTCCAATTTCTTCGTGTGTTTCCCTAATGGCGGTTAATTCAAGTGTCTCATTATTTTCCTGCATTCCTCCCGGAAGAGAAATCTGTCCTTTATGTAATTCCACAGTCTGCGATCGTTTTGTCAGAAAAAAATGAATACTTTCATTTTTTGGAAATAGTAAAATTAAAACAGCAGACGGAGTTGATTCTTCGATGGTATTCGGCGAATTAATAGGAGAACGGGAACGGGTTTTAAACTTATTTTGTGCATTTTCACCCGGAAGATTGTCTTCCAATCTTTGTTTTAATTGAGGAATGAGGTCGTCTGGATTCATGGGATAGGAAATTTCTTACGAAAAGTTATCAATTATATTCGATTTATTCTCCATGTTTGGAATAGTATTATGAGATTCAAACACATTATTTGGGATTGGAATGGGACTTTGCTCGATGATCGATGGCTTACGGTTGAGTCAATGAATCTTCTGCTCGATAGGCGGAAGATGAAACGCATTACAGAAAAGTCGTATCGAGATGTATTCAGATTTCCGGTGAAGGATTATTATGTCAAACTCGGATTTGATTTTAAAAAAGAGCCCTTTTCAATATCCGGGACAGAATTCATTGTTGAATACAATAAGCGCGCTCACGAGCCAAAGCTGCATGGCGGCGTAAGTGAGTCACTTAAAACTTTAAAAGAGAAGGGAATCCGCCATTCAATTTTGTCTGCGAGCAAACAGGATATTTTGAATACACTGATGGTTGAATATGGATTATCAGAATTGTTTGATCATGTTATTGGACAAAATAATCATTATGCACACGGCAAAACAGAAGCCGGAAAGGAATTAATCTCGATGATTGATGAAGATCAGAATCAGATTTTATTTGTTGGTGATACCATTCATGATTATGAAGTGGCATCTGCTTTAAATATCGATTGCGCTTTACTTACCTGCGGGCATACGAGTACAAATAGATTGAAAGAAACATCTGCACATTGTTTTTCCGGTTTTCAAGACCTAATGCAGTTTATTAA